>CALLVB010000110.1 GCA_938010795.1 Minisyncoccota bacterium | reverse complement strand
AGATCCGCTACGGTACATAGACAAAGAACTGTATTATATTTTTCCATGGGAATTGGATTGGAATTTTTAAGACCGCGGGCCCGGGATGTCCATCGCGTGATAGTTTCACATCATCACTATCTTACCGCCCCAAAAAATAACAGCATATACCGGTAGTAGTACCCATGGAACTGGAGGTCGCAGCTGCATACTAGCGAAGCGGGCGGATCACTTTCCATGATAGTACCGTAGAAATTAACCAGGCTAGAAGTCATATCATATCGATACTGATATGCTCCCTTACAAGTGTACAAGTTACCTTAATGAACTTACCACCAAAAACGGACACACTGTCCACTCAGGGAACTAATGGTAGGTCTACACAGACGGCTTTTTGATACTAACTGCAGATCAATAGAGAAACGGGAGACATCACAACTATCAACTGGCAGAACTCACATTAGGAACTAGCCCACTTCAGCATTCACTATGGCCAGTGTAGCCAAGGAGTCCGATGGCAATAGCTCTTTTGACGGGTTTGAAAGTGAAAGCGTGGGATCCCATAGCAATAACTCTGAGGTATCAGACATTATAGTGGGTCAGTCGGAGGGTCAGTCGGAAGACACCATTGGACCCATAGGTAGCAATGACTCTGAGCGTATCGCTCCCAGTCCGGAAACATTGGACAGTACTACAGTACAATTGGCACCGCGCACCGACAGCTCTCAATTGTTGGTACCACAGGAGGGGGATTGCGACCATACCACAGGGTCTGTAGTGCCAGGCGAAAATGACTCTCCAATACTAGGCTTGCGCCAGGAGGATTGGAGTCGTAGAATTACTACAACGGGAGCAGAAAGTAGTGATGACTCAAACTCCGAGTCGTTGCACTTGCAGCTCTCTCTGAGCATAGATAGTATGGTAGCTGAGACTCAGACTGTCGGAGTGTCTTTCTGTGATGACGCACCTTGTTCTCAGCCCCAGGAATTACCGCCGGCACGTCCTCGAAAGGGAACACCGACCAAGGACGGTCAGCCAGATGACGATATTGCCCGGATGAGTGATTTCGATGAGTACTACACAGAAGCTTGGGGACCAGAAAGCAACCACACTTCATTGCAACCTGTTGTTGAGTGTAACCTGGACCATAGCACACCGGATGACAATGATACTAGACGGCAAAAATACACTGAATTGCTGCCTGCTGGTAAGAGAGATATGGGCAATCGCCGAGTGGTTACTACCGGTAGTGCAAACTTGGTGTCCGTGCATGAGGATACAGGAGCGGTGACAAGGGAAAATGCTTCCAGTCAAGTCCATCTGTGCGACACTAGGCACCCGGTGGCACCTGATAGCAAAGGACGCAGCTCTTCGGCCTTGGATCAGGACGTATCAGCGCCTTGTAGCCCACTAACATCAGACGATGAAGGTGCCTCCGATTTTGAAGGATTTGACTCGGGCGATGCCGACGACGAAGAGGTAAGCGGGGGTGAAAGCGAGCCCGATGACAGTGATATCGAAGTTGGAGATAAAGACCCGACGTTTGACCAAGAGGAGCAGGATGAGTTATTTGGGGGCGATTCAGACTTTGCAAAGCCTGATTGGACCAAGACAGATTTGGAGGATATCACTGTGCCACACTTCCAATCCAATGACGCTGCTGAGTTCCCCATAGACTTTTCTCAGGGTACTGCAACTCCATTTGAGTACCTAGGGCTTTTTATCACGAAGGACGTATATAAACTGCTGTTAACTAACACTAACAAATACGCTGTTTGGAAGCAAAAGGAGATGGGAAAGCCTAACTATGCATGGAAGGAATTGAAGATATCAGAGTTGAAGGCATTCATTGCTATTAACATTGCAATGGGCATAAATCCCTCGCCACAATATGCGTGCTGTTGGTCCAACTCAGACTTCCTGTGCAATGTGGGCATAAAAAAACTCCTGAGCAAACGCAAGTACGAGCTTATTTCTCAATACCTTCATGTAAGTGATCGTGAAAATGAAATCGAACACGGCCAACCAGGGTACGATCGGGCAGCGAAGGTTCGTCCTCTCATGGATCTACTTGGAGAAACTTTTACGAGATTGAAGCCACCTTCTGAATACCAGACCATCGATGAGGCCATGGCTAAATTCAAAGGAAGAAGTGCATTAGTGCAATACATGAAGGATAAACCATGCAAAAGAGGCATTAAGTTCTTTATGCGAAATGACAGTGAAAGTGGTTACTGCCAGCAGTTCGAACTCTATCTTGGAAAGGAACAGACAAGGCGAAAGAGTGTCCATGGTACTTTTTTTGATGTCATCAATAGACTGACATCGAAGCTTCGGGGGAAAAACCACAAGGTTTTATTTGACAACCTCTACACTAGTGTCCCTGTCGTTCTTCATCTCCAGAAGCACGGTATATGGTCTTGTGGAACCCTACGAGCAAACCGAAAACATATACCACCGGAAGTAGCTAAGGAAAACAAAAAAGCTCCCCGAGGCTGGTCCTGTGTATACCAAGACAGGTCAAATAGAATGCTCACGGCTGCCTGCTGGAGTGATACAAAGGTACGTCGTC
>CALLVB010000109.1 GCA_938010795.1 Minisyncoccota bacterium | reverse complement strand
TCAGTCCCCAACACAAACCTGGCTTGCCCAGATAGTGAAATAACCTCCACTAGAAAACCAATTGTAAAACTCTTGAATATCTCCTCTCATCCCACGTTCAGGTATGAACAGTAGCGGATCCAGGATTGACCTGAGGGGGGGCCTGGACCCTAGGGGGGGGCCTGGCCGGGCTCAAAGCCCAAAAACCCCATGAAAATGAAAGAATTTTCCCAAAATTTTCCAAGAGTCTACCTTTTTACCGCGTGTCGGAGGGGGTAGGGGGGGCCTAGGCCCCCAGGCCCCCCTAGATCCGCTACTGGTTTATGTCGTCCGACTCTTTTGGAAGAGTCGGCTCCTCAGTCCTCACAATCGTGCTTCTAGCAGAAAAGAAGATTGGCCATTTAATTGACCTGCGCATGCGCGGCAGGTCTAAGTGAACACTTAATATTGCTTGCGCTCTCAAGAATAGTACTCTCGTTCACACTGCGCAGGTCTCTTGCTGAATGAAGCAATATCTAGTTTAATTTTTGATGCTTGTCTGCAGCGCAGAGGTAAACGTAGACGCAAACGCGGGCTTGGTGTGAATGTGCCATTATAGCGTTATAGGTGCATTTATATCAAGTGATCCCTTTGCTTGCGTAAGCCTTCTTCTCCTAAAAAGAGGGAAGGAAGGCTTTCAAAATTGATGCGAAGCCTCCAGGCAACGCTACATTCCAGTCAGTCGCTTGGAGACAGGCGAGGTGAGTCGACAGGAACCGACATTCTCAACTTTTTTGAAATACGAAACGCTAACTGAAAGAGGTGTGTCATGAAGACATTCAATATGTAATAAAAAACACAAGGGTACCATTTTCTATTGCTTGCAAATTTGCACTTTCTCTATTACCCCTTTGTACCCATTTTAATTTATGTAGTTTTTTTTTTTCTTTGAGCTCAAAACAGTTAGGGAAGACGAGCTTACTGAATAAGCTAAGCCCACCTTGAGCATTTTTTGGCTACGTTCTGCTTCTAGATTATTGAGATAACAAGACTAAAACGTGGGTGCCTCGAACATTCATTTGGCCAAATTTTGGAAGTGGTAAGAGGAAAGGGCAATAAGCATTCCCTGCTGTACATCAATAACTTTATGGTCGAAGGTCGCACACATCTTGCTCTACAGCGCTGATTGGGTGGTCAATTAGATATCGTGACAACAAGGTCACTGTTCAGTGTTCACAACGTCAGAGATTTTCAAACAACACGGGTCATCACAGCTTCACCGCTTCATTCAGTAGAACGCGGTGAAAGGTTTAACACTATTTCGAGCTGCAAACATTCTTGAACTTTTCCCCATTGGCTCGCATCAGCCCTCAAGCTAAGGAGGAAAGTTCAAAATTGTCGTCAGCACTAACCACTCTCACATAAGAAAAGTGAAAAGATGTTCCTGTCATCAACATCACAGAAGTTATTCAAGTTACGATATCAACAAGACGAAAAACTTCATGATTCAACATTGAAGTCACCTTTGAACAACACTCTTAGTAGTCAGGGGAACAGCTGCAGTGCTGGCGATCTCAGGCTTGTCACGTTTTCCAACTATCGGGACAAATTGGTGCTCGCTCAATACCGCCTCGCTCAATACCGGTAGCTGCCGAAAGCATCCCGCAACGATGATGGATTTATTTGATCTAAATTTGTGCGAAATGCATGCATTTGAATGACCTTTTCACAGTGCTGTTTGACAGCTCGAGCGACAACAACAATCGTTCTGGAACAACAATAAGGTTCAATCAGCACCGTAAGACAATACCAGGTCCTGATTGACACTTATATCGTTCCGGTCGATACCATATCTTTCTAACACGTGACATACTCGAGTAGAGCTTCACAAAGGAAATGACCCTTTTCGGACGACAGGAGACCTGGAGTCAACTAGAATGACATTCCGCGACAAAATAAGTTTTACGCAGGACGTTGAGGAAAGCTCGAACCCTGAGTAAAACTTATTTAGTTGCTGTCTATAGTACTTTGCGACACCATAGGAGTTCAACACTTTGACATGAGACGCACTTTGGAGAAAGGACAAATTGGAAGCTGCTCACATGGTGACCAGGAGGAGAAATGGTAGCAGTCACTGTAATAATATAGTTTCCCGCTAAAGTTCTTTTGAATACTGGAGACTTTGGTTGAAGGCTATATATTTTGGTGCTGTGAGCAGCGCATTCACTACAGAAATGACCGTGTTCAAAACGTGTTTATGTAGATTTTTTTTCCTTTGAGCTCTAAACACTTAGGCCGTGGGTTAACTCATGTGGGGCTGGTTCTGAGCTTTAAAAAATATACCAGCAGGCAGGTATCACTGGAGACGTGCGATAGGTTCCAATAGAGATGTAGAGATGTTGAGATACCGCGAAGAGAGTAGACAGATAAGAGACGATTTTATGTAGGTTTAGATATGCGTATTTATTCTTTCGCGTCGAGATGAATATGAGTAACGACAATAGACGGCACGCGGGGAAAAGCGCGAGTAATTGCTTCGCGTGCCGTCAGATGGAGGCTGTATCTGACGTCTACACACAGTTCGACGGGGTACATGTGTTCCCCCGATAAGGGAGCGGCCACATGCACCCTCGAGCTGTGTGGACGTCTACAATCTTCCCCCTATTATTTTTTAGTTGTTTGCATAATAATCAAAGACGGAAGTATACAGTCACAATAAACATATGGACATGTCGCGTAGCATGATCTACAATTAGAAATGGTAGAACAGTGGAAACATGTGAGATATTCCAATTTAACGCAATATTTAACTTTTCGCGATTTACTGAATAAAATAGTTTCACATTCTGTACAATCGATTCCGGTGTTGTAGTCGTAGTTCTCCTTCTTGTGCTGCGTGTCGCGTTTGGAAGAGTCACTTCAAGATTTTCGTTTTCCGAATAGTTTATTCCCATAGGGTACTCCTCCGCCTCCATGAAGAAAGGTAAACGTTCACGAAGCACAAGTGCATAAACCTCAGCTTTCTAGGTTTTCCTGCACGGTGCATAAATTTCTTTCTTCCCACAGTTTGACAGCTCGCCAATTCGCAAAAGGGAAACGGCGAAAAGATAAATCTACGGTAAATGTGACAGAAATGAGTAGATCTAGATCTTCCGGTCAAGGTCATTGATGGAAATATGAGTGTCGAGAAAAAATGAGGTTGTAATTTCATTGATCCCAGCGAATCGGGAATGAACTGATTAGTGTTTGTGCGATCCCAGAACGTCCAACAATCACAAGAAGGCTAGAAGTTTATGACGTTGCGTTGTTACGTTGAAAAGTTGCTATGCCTATATCCACGACGTCAGCATCTGTTTCCAAGCACAAACCATACAAAACCACCCATTTAAAAGATTATGTACCGGTACATAATATTAATTAACAGAACATTTCAGAACAATTTTGCGCATGCGTGAATTGACGTCAGTCTATTGTTTTGGCACATTTCGAAGTGCGAGATTATGGCAGCTGACGGACGACAATTCTTGATTAAGGACGGAAAGGGAAGTGTTGATCTAGAACTGAGATTTATGAGACAACGCCTAAATGTTGTGACTCAGGAGAGGGACGAGCTGCGAGCGAGAGTACAACATCTGGAGGGCACGACGCGAGTGTAAGTTTTCGCAAAATCTTAAAAGTTAAAACCACGAAGGCTGATCATCGCAATTATCTGCACATATTTTTGTGATCAATGCTTTCAATTAGATCTATCTGCACAGAATGTGTGAAAAATGCTGATATTTTATGTTCAAGGATGGAGATCGAGTGTCACGCATACAATGGAAGGGCCGAGCGAGCGGAAAGAGAGGTGAACCGGCTAAAATCGGAGGTCACCGAGCTGCTAGATCACAGGAGTCGACTGCTGGATCATGTATCCGCCACACAACATCGCGTTCGACGAGCAAAGGATTGTTTGCGCACAGAGGAGCAGACGAACGGAACCTTGGTCGACACCATCCGGAGGGAGGCGGCGCTGAATGAGCAAGCTCGTGCACTGGAACGTGCGGCGATGGAACGCATGGTTGGCTGTGAAAAATGCAACCATTCCGACGACTCTGACTGGTGAAGAACTGTTCTACCGTGCTGTACAGCTTTCGCAACCATTGTTCGTTCTGACGAATAAGTCTTGTGTTCAAGATCTGGATTCTGATAGATGTCCTGGCAATAATGGATTCCGTAATACCCTGATTTTGGACAAAGATGGAAAAGTGGTTGAAGGCGTGGCCATCTTCATAGTGACGGAACGTGGGGGAAGAAATTGCGAAGAGCTCTACCTCGACTACGGTCCAGGCTTTTCCCTTGGAGGCAAGCCACGCATTCAGGAATTTATGCGTGGACTCACTAGAAAAGATAGAAGAAAGACCAGGGCCGTTGGGAAAACACAGTCTTAAGGCAGTACAAGAAGTATTACCGGTAGAAAAGTGCGAAACCAGTAGATCTACACTGGATCTTTAATTTCCAATATTTTTGGACCCTTTATACATTGAAACATACATAACGATTTTCTATGGAATAAACCTGATTGGACACCGGCTGTGTAGATCTCTATATTTATGTGTGTGATCGGAAAATCTTTTTTGTGCAACAATAAAATCTTTTTTTCAAGTCAAATGTTGGAAAGGAAAAACCTTGGATTGGATTATCGCCTGAAATTCGAAAGATTATATATATTTTTTAAATTTTAAATTGAAGGTCAAGTAATCCCAGCGAATCGGGAATACAATGAATCCCTTTCTCATAAGCCGGCGACTCCGTAGCTAGCTATGACAAACCTCTGGGACAACTGCGTTTTTTTCCACGAACAGTAGCGGATCCAGGATTGACCTGAGGGGCCTGGACCCTAGGGGGCCTGGCCGGGCTCGAAGCCCAAAAACCCCATGAAAATGAAAGAATTTTCCCCAAATTTTCCAAAAGTCTATTTTTTTACCGCGTGTCGGAGGGGGTAGGGGGGGGCCTAGGCCTCCCAGGCCACCCCCTAGATCCGCTACTGAAACAGAAAAACAGTGTGTCTGAAGCAAAACCGTTGGACGCATTTCTCACATGGATAAAACATTAATTGAGCATCAGTGCCCTAAAACTGCAGTGGAAAACTGCAGGAAACGAAGAATTTGCCT
>CALLVB010000108.1 GCA_938010795.1 Minisyncoccota bacterium | reverse complement strand
CATCAACCCTTACCTTTCAGTGAGATTAGCGCTTTGTTTGGGTGTAATACCCGGATAACATGTGTTCCTAATTCCTATGCTGGTTAGTGGTTACTGTCTGCTGTAGTTTCTACTGAAAGCAAGCGCCCTCATAGGCTGAACTCCTGATGTCACGTCAGAGCTCTTAGTTGAAAGGTGACACCACACATTTCAGATATGAATTGAACGGACCTTAGCCACGGCCACGACGGGCCATCGAAGCTAACTTTGAAGCGCACTGATCAAATTCCATGGTCACGGCAATAAAAGTTGCATCGCCAACCGCTTCGGGCTTGCGAATGAGTAACAACTAAGTAGATCTTCCAAGATAAAAGATAGCTATTACATCTTCGATGACCTGGAGAAGCACCTGGAATACTTTCACAAACAACATTGGCGAATATTATTTAGTAATATTTACTTGATTTGGGCGGTGGGTTGTCTAATTTAAACAAGATATAGCCATACAGCGGGAGCTCTCGGGATTTTTTGTGGCACTATTGGGTGGCACATAACGACTTAATCTCTTGATGGATGTAAAACGAAAGAGACCTAGAGCTCTGAATTCAGGCTGGTAACAGCCTGGTGTGAGTCAAGGAATTTGAAGGAACAGGCCAAGAAGAGTTGGGTCTTTCAGTCGTTGGGAGTTCTTTTCAAAGATTGTGACGACAATAAAGCGAATCAGTGGGTGGCATCTTGCAGTTCAAACGACAAAATGGATTAAAAGAACAAAAATGTTGGATTGACTTGTATGGTCTTTGCTGGTATGTTTTCACCTGGCAAGTTAAGCTCAGCCAACGTTTGAAGGAATTCTCCAAAGAGGAACTGGTGCGAAAGAGAAAGGAATAAAAGCCCATGCACGAGGCGTCTTCATAGAAGTATCGCCCGGAAATAAAGACACGTCTGTACTTGGGGAAAATATAACGCGAGCTTGCAGTCGGAAGTTAATCGTATTTAGCTCCAGACCACAGACCTGTCTTTGCTCCAGACTAACGAGAGAATGGCACATGTAGAGAGTTCAGTGCAACACATAGACAAAGAACTAGTACGGTATTATGTTTGTCTATGGTGCAACCTGTGTTGCCCGCAGCACCTCTCCAGGCCTCGACTCCCGGTCTCTTCTGGAGATGTAGAGACTTGTGCTATACCCATAGATAAAGATAATATCGGTACTAGTGCTTAATCTATGCCTGTAGTGTTTGGGCGGCACTTCAAAAATAATTCACCAGTCCTTTAGTGCACAAAAACTGTAGGGCAAGGTTCACATTTTTTAAAGTAAAAGAGAAGGGAAACGTAAGTCAATTTAGAGGTGTTTGGTCTTTGTATAATTTTACAAATAAATTTATAAAACTCAAACAGGTGTGCTGTGCCTCAAACAACGTTCTTAGTTAACCTAATATTTATTTACGGGGCATGACAAATCAAATGACTGTCGGCTAATTATTTGTATGGGCTACAAAATATTACGTTTTGGCTCCGAAATACCGAGAAAGTGATTACTTCTGTTCTGTTATGTTACTCCGCAAGTGATATTGTGTTCGACATTGCCATCAAGTTGACCATCGTAATGCTCTGGACAGTACAATAGCAAATATATTTCGGACGACTCCTCTCTCTTAACGAGTCGGGCCATAGTAGTCGTGCCTGCTGCTTCTTTATGTAAACGAATTCATCATTCCAACTATTGTTAAAGTAACAGGTACTCTTACACGAATCGCCTTTAATGATCTATGAAATATGATGCTGCTTTCTAGTTATCCTTTTAATCGGTAGGACAGATAATGCTATCGAGCCTATTTCTGAAAGGTTATGGATCAAGACCATAAAAAGTAAAATAAACCTAGTTCTACATATGACAAAGAATCAAACCTGTCCATTTGATCGGTGGGATTAGTACCTGTTGACTACTATGTTGGTAAATGGTCAAGTAGAAGGTTCATATTGCTGACAACTTCACTTAACGAAGTACCGGTACTCAAGTTAGCAGATTCCTTGCGGAAAGCTTTTTGACAAGCTTGAGTGATTTCACTATGGGTTTCATTCCCTTTATACCCCTTTCATTTATCAATAATAAAATGCCATTTCAATTCATTGATATCACCCGTATATTTATTGAATTCAGATTCTCGTAATAACAACCAGGACAAAAGGCACCTTGGCCCCGTCTAACAGTGGATCCTCAACCAGAAAATGCACAGTAGCTAGAGTGATAGGTCTGCATAGTTCCTATACTCTGTGAATTGATTTTCATTATAATTCATCAGCAGTGCGTTCGTTCGCCAACACTGATCGCGTGTTAAATGGCCTGCACCCAAGTACAGACCGGATGTGGATACTCAACTAGTCGTGTTGCTTTGAAATGCGGGACTAGTTTTAATGTCCAGCTTTTGTACTATATAGCAAGATGTATTTCGTAACTCTCATCTAACTCTCATCTATGCGAAAATATTCTTAACAAACAAAAAGTGGGATTACACATGGTTCAGCGTGATTATTTAGGTCGGTAAACTTCTTTAGCTGACATATCCTCGTTCATGTTTTAACAGGTTCGCTTTTTGTTTTAAACAATAAGTATCTGTAATTTCCTATGCCTAGGAGCACTTCTCAGTGACAGGCAATCTATTTTGCCGACATTTCCAGCGTGCAATACGTCACCTTTCACACAGCTAAGATGAATAATTGAATATTTCTCTCTTACGAGCAACATTTGCAAAGTAATCTCCAGAATTCTGTGGCACTATTGACAGCTAAGTTGCCTAAATGTGTAATGTCTCTGGAACACGATGGACGATTCTCCTTGATATGAACATGGGCTCCCGCCTCTGTACGAACCATATACTTTAACCCGCCGCTCTCGCATGTGCGGATGCGATGCGGTCTAAGTATGTGGTACGAACTCTTCTTCTGTTCTGGCTATATCAATGGAAGTGTTTCTTGTCTTTCGGGTTCCTGTGCATATATATGCACATACCGGTAGTTACAACAACTGATGAATTTATTCCTCGCTGTTTGGTTAGCTTTGATACTGATACACAGATATGGTAAAGATAGCATGTCACGCTGAAACGTGCAACACCACCAAGTTTCTGTGAGGAATGGAGCACAGTTCATTATACTTTTCCAGCCAATGTTTCTGTATCCCTTCACGCGTTGGTCAGTTCTCTGCTTTAGCTCAGCAGAACATCATCTGGTACCTTGATTTCCCTGGATATTAAATATTGCAATCCATGCTCTAGCAAGAAATACGTGCAGTTGTCTATTGTAGTTTCCAAGCAGTCATCACAGTTTTCTCCACTGGCAACATAGCATGATAAAACTCTGAAGCCCACATCCAGTACAAACACCTTGGTTGTATGAAAATTTATGAAAAGTTTGAAAACCCCTACACACCCACTCGGCGGTGCCCCGGGCTCTCAGTATCACTTGTCGCTGGCAATTCAGGAAGCACAGTTGCCTCGCTCTCCAAGGCAATCCTAGCAAAGTCATGGAGAATCTCTATGTAGTGTCTGTGTTACCAAGACTTAGTAGCATTCAACGAGGTACACAGTACGGTACTACCGGTACCAATGACGTTGAATAATTTATCCATGTCGTTGGGTACTACACACGTGTGTTAACCAATGAGGTAGCCAGTACGCATTGGTGTACGCTGCTTATGTGTCTTCGAGCATCCGCTTACATTCGTCGCAGTCCCGTCGGTGTTTTTGGAAAAAATCTGACATTTCCTTCTCACTTACTCCCTTGGGCAAAGGACCTACAACCTCCAGGAAATGACCCTCGAAATCATGATCACTCTCCGGTGATGACTCAGAATTTTGCATAGGCTCCATCTCGTCAAAAGTTCTGAAAGCCTCGTCCACCTGACCGCAGTGCGAAGTAGTCACGAATTTCGTTGGATCAAAATTAAAGCTAGCTGCCTCCTCCTCGTCGTCAGTAGCATTACACTCTGATACGATTGTATATTCGCTTCCACCATCAGACAGGCTAGCATCAGCTGGAGACTGTTCAGGTCTCACTTCGATGCCCTCATGTACATCTACCGGTACCTGCTGTTGCTCCCTGTTTGTCTGTCTTTGGCACTCTTGGGCATCTGCATTCAACTCATCCTTTACATGTTCAGGCTTAATTTCCATCTCCCCACATACCGGTACCTGTACTTGCTGTTGCTGCCTTTCGCAGTCTGGATTGCCTGCACTCGATTCGGCTTTTACGTACGAAAGATAGTCGGCATATTCCTCCGGCTTACAAAACGTTACCAGTGGCTGTCTCTTTTTACACAGCAAACAGGGTTTACCGTTAACCAGTCTCCTCAGGAAAATTTCCGGACGTTCTTGCTTTATATTTACATCCAATGTGCTCAAGATCCCGGCTTTGGGAGAAACGATTGTGGAAGGCCCTGTAGTATTTCCCGGTGAAACTGCATTTCCAGATGGCACAGCGATGGGGGGAACGCTTGTGGAAGTGGCACCAGTGTTCGTCTGCTTTTCCCAATCGGGAGAAACGTTTGTAGAAGGCCCCGCAGTATATGGCACAGCGATGGGGGGAACGCTTGTGGAAGTGGCACCAGTGTTCGTCTGCTTTTCCGATGAAGCTGAATCAGAATTGCTAATTTGCGTAGATCTATGTTTCTTTAGGTAGTATCTGGAGGGGAAGGCCTCTCCACAAGTGTTGCACTTGAAATAATTCTCTCCGGTATGTTTTCCCAAATGGACCCACAGCCTATCTCTCGTAGCAAAGCCTATGCCACACATTTCACATAGAAAGTCACTGGCAATACCGTGCTTCTGGTTTAGATGTTGCTTTAAAAAATACCTTGTGCGGAAGGCATCTGCACAAAGTTTGCAGTTGTGTGTCATGTCTCCAGTATGGTTCCTTTTTTTCACCTCCAAGTCCCGGTTAGTAGTGAGTTCTTTGTCACAAATACCGATATTACACTTGAATGGCTTTGTCTTCAGGTGCACTCTCAATGTCTGTTCTTTGGGAGTGGATGATGGGCCGTGCCTTTTCCTTTTCAAAATATTGGCCCGGCTGAATGCGCTTTTAAACTGTCTTCCTGCCGTGTGTCCTTGCTGTTTGGTTTTTCTATACCGGTGCCCTTTGCCTGGAGGGGTGCTAGGACGTTCAGCAACCTTTCCAGTCATACCCCTATCCCGTGTACTTGCGTTTCCGTGTGGTGTGGTGAAAGTGGCAGGAAGGTAGTGCTCGGCTACATGCGTACTCGTCATATGATGTCTCTCGAGACTAGTTTTCGTAGGGAAGGTATCTCCACAGGTTTCGCATTGGAATGGCGTTTCTGGTGGATGGGTTTCCAAATGGATATTGAACATCCCTTGCCTAGTGACCACGATTGCTGGCACTCGAATGGGTTCACTTCTTGAAATGTCACTGGAGGAGGATTGTTTGTGAGTGAGCCCTTTCCCACGCTTTGCGGGAGTGGGCTCTTCATCTTCACTCTCCGAAGTTGTTGCAAAGGTCAAGTCGATGACATCATTTGTTGAAATGTCCGAAGAGGCTTCTCTGTGAGTGAGCCCTTTCCGACGTCTTGCGGGAGTGGGCTCTTCATCTTCGCTCTCCGAAGTTATTTCAAGGGTCAAGTCGACGAAATTTCGTCCACACCCAAACACTTTTGGGATATTTGTTAGATCCTGATCCTGATTGGAAGAGGAATCCCTAGCAGCTTTAATTCTCGTCCACCTTTCCTTCCTTACTCGTGACTGAACTTGCGACGCTTTCTTGGAAGTTAACGCTTTGCCATATCTAGTGGTAGCGGGTTTGTCGGATTCGCTATCCGTACTTGTTCCCAGGGCCTCGTAGACACTATTTGGTTTGCACAAGTGTTTCTGATTCATGTGAGCATCCAGCAGTGTCTTTCTCGTGAAAGTTTCTGTACATAACTCACATTCATAAGTAGTCAAACTATACTGTATGAGTCCTTTAAACGGTGTTTTTGTGCCTTGCCAGGGGTTCCCGGGCATTCGCTTCTCCCTTCCCTCACTTTCTGGTATACCGGTAGTGGTATGGGTTTTTCTGTGCATGCGAAGCACACGCCAGTAAAAAAAGACTTTGCCACACGTTTTGCATTTTCCAGGACGTTTCAACTTCGAAAAGCGTACTGCCCTTGAAGTCTTGGTTGGCCGATTACTGATATCGCTGTGGGAGGTACAGGTAGACTCAGTCTGGGTGGACGTGCTTTTCACGGTCCTAGTGTTCATCCTAGCAATCCTGCAACCAGAACCAGACGCCGTTGAACTAGATCCCAACTTTCACATTTGAATACCAGTCTTAGCCGTCAATACAACTTCAAAAAAAAGTGCTGACCTCACCTACGGTACTATCTGAGGTCTTCCACAAACTATACCGGTAGTTTCTCCTCCGTTCTCCTGGAAGTCCTAGCGTACCTGGGTACACCTAGTTCACAGCGTGAGACCCCACAGTCTACAAAAAGAGGCATGAAGGTGTTATCCAAAATTTCATCTCAGATATTTTGTTAAGTAAAACAATAAAACACTTTGTACTTGTATTTATGCGACAATCATGCCCATGAATCAGTTAACTAACTGTTGGCCGGTAGTTTCGTCAAGAGTCTTCGAGCTGGTGTGAGGGGCAGATAGGCTGTTACCATAAACTAATTAAATTCATTGGTTGAAATAAGTGTGTGCAGATATGAGAAAGCAAAGCCCGGTCGCTAAATAAGAACATAAGAGCCCAAGAAAGGAAGGCATATACCGGTACCGGGTATATGTTTTTGCCCAAAGCCTGATGGGCCACATCGCCTGTTAAATACGCAGTGCAGGTGTTCTTTTGGGCTCGTCCAAAAGTAACAGACCACTGTCAAAGAGCGTTCATAGTTTACGCTCTTTGCTACCATCCAGGATAAAAAGAGAATGTTTATAATTTCTATCTTGGCTACCATTCGCCCTTATTCCTCGAATCCCTGAAGCTAGCCACTGCTAGTGAGGTCGCCTAGTTATAACTGGTTATAAATCTCATAAATAGAGCACACACGCGTGCCTCGTTGGCCACTGCACAGCTCTGCGGTGTCTGCAATCTGCATGCATCGTTATCGTGTTTTACATGCTAGATATGCAAAACATGTTTAGTTAATTAGGCAGCACTTAAAGGGAGGTCTCACATGTGTCACATATTACAACTTCGACGATTTCGACCAACAATGTTGCGAAGTCAAAGTGAACGTGTCAAGATAAAAAGTTGTAATCATTTGTCAACAACAGTAATTTATTGTTTCCCCTGCTCCAACCACTCCCTTAGTTTGAACAAAGTGGGCGAGGGGCATAGACAAACATAATACGTGTTCTATTTCTATGGCGAGGGGTGAAATGGGGGAGCTTGTTCCCTCCCTAACCTAGGAGACGTCCCAAGACAAACTGTAATTTTTTTTTCTTTTTACATGGGGGGGGGGACATATTTTAAGAACGAACTTATTCTTTAAATTTAGTATACAAAAAATAATCAATATTTTTTTCTCGTAGAACTACCGTTGGGACACAAGTTATTGAAATTGAAATTCCCCGTTGTTCCCCGGTGTGCAAATGGGATAGCACGCTTTTCATCATGTCAAACATGCAATTTCAACCTGTCCGTTACAGATGCACAGATTTCTTTTCCTCTCCTTTTTGCTCCATAATGGAATTCGAAATTGGAATTCGAAATTAAGAAAGGCCAACTCTGCACCCCACTCCCCCCCCCGCTAGTTCCCAAGAATTTTCATTCCTTTAATTTTGTGCAAGCAGATATTGCCAGATACACAGCAGTAATTTGGTTGGTGTTGATCAGAGATAAGAGAGGTCACGGCTGGAAGTTTTCCCACGGCACAACTTCCATGCGTTTTCCGAACTTTGAAGGGGAAATTGGAAGATAATTCAAGAAATGTTTTGCCACATCTGATCTACCGGGCATTTCAAACGGATTTTAAACACCCCCGTGGGCAATGCCTCGATATGTACCGTAGGTCAGAGAAAAGCGTAGGAAAGTAGGCAAAAGGCATGGTGCAGGAATTCTGTCGACTGTTTGGCTAATTTCGGAAGTAAATATACCGGTAAACAATAATTTGTAAGTAATCTACTACATTACCTTAACTCCACTGCGCCGGCCTAGTAAACCAACAGCCCAATGCTAACCATCCCATTGCAGAATAAAACAGATGTCATAATGTTATTGTCAGCTTTTAGCTTGCGGTAGAGTGCATGTTTTTCCTGGTGTCGCCATACAATTTCTGTGACCCCTGCACTTTGTTCTACTCCACATTCGAAGCCTGGATCACGTGTCTACCAGCCTGCAAGTGATTGGGCTAAAAGTCATGCTCCCGGGTTCCAAATTGCAAGTGTCCACACCACAGAACTAGTGTCTATGGTCCACACATGACTCCACTGTGGCACTGTGTAGCTTCGAGGCCTCAAACTCCACCTCCTCCCGCGCCTAAAGATAGGTCGGTCCTTTTGGTGAGGACCGGGAGTTCAAGCTCTATGGTAGATACGTGCTGGTAGATCTACTGGTAAAGTTCGTTGACTTTACCCCAGAGAAAAGTAGATGTACGGTACCGTATAGAACATATCAATTCTGTTTACGTTCGCACACCTTTGGGGAATCCTTTTATTTTGAAGGGGTTGCACACCTTCGGGGCGGACACGTACCCCAGTCAAGCCCACCCCATCACTACTGAGTACTTAGGCTTCAGCAAAATACCGTATAGTTAGTCAATATCAAAAAGATATGACTGTCGTCCAATTAGGAGGACTAGAAAACCATATGTCAGAAACACATGTGAATTGATGATTTTGTTTTGATCTCACCAACGCTCAACCATATGAAATGCTGTTGTGGACATTACGGGCGAAAAAATTGAATACAAGGCAGTAGGTAATTTAAGAGAGGGCTAAAATAACGCCACAAATGAGCCCTAAAGGAAACTAAACTGTGATTTGGGACTTCTTCATCTTATTATCAAGCCGGCAATACTTAGAGAAGGTATTTGTTTGAACGTCAGGTGTGAAGTTGCCCTCCTCACCTGAAGGAGCCAACTATCATTAAACGAAGCGCATATCAGAAACTCCTACTCATGTACGTACATAACTATGACAATTAGTAGATACACTATTTATGTACCGTAAAGTGCCGAAATAACGCGCATGCGCGAAGGACCAAACTTTTTGACACTAATTCAGAGTATTCCGTCAAAAATTCGGTCAACTTCAGTATTTGTGTCCGAATAAAGACATCAAAGACTAATAAAGACAATAAATT
>CALLVB010000107.1 GCA_938010795.1 Minisyncoccota bacterium | reverse complement strand
GCTTGGTTCCATTGAGTTCCCTCTTTCATTTCTCTGTCTTTATCTCTCTCTCTCTCTCTCTCTCTCTCTCTCTCTCTTTCAATTTTTTCAATATTACTCTGCGGGCTGTTAAGTCGCACACATTGTGTGTTTCTAGTTTTTTTTCTGTTTCCAAAACGTGCCTAAACAGCTTCTAGAACGGATGGTTGCTCTTGGGCTTGCCCATAGACAAACATAATGCCAGCTCTTTGTCTATGGTCTGGTCTTTCCTCAAAGACACACATTCTTCCATAGATCTATAATAATAATAAAAAAAATGGGTCTAAAGAGAAGACAGATAAAATGTAAATTAGCAACCAACGGAGACTTGTATGCTGGTATTTTTTCTTACACATTGAATTTATTCACGACACCCCTCTTTCAGTGAGCTTCTCGTATTTAAGAGGTTTAGGAATTTGTTTTTCCCCCTCTCATCACCTCCACCTCGCTGGTATTTGTTCCAAGCCCATCGTGTCATTCTTCGTTGCTTGGAGGCATACCAACTTTTAAAGGCCTTATTTCCCTCTTTGTAGGGCAAAGAAGGCTCTCGAAAGCAAAGTAATTCCCTCAATTCCTTGTCCTACTAAATGCTCATCACAAAGCTACATAATAGGCCCACTGCAGCACCGTACAGTGTGCATCTGTCATCGGAGGCACAGGGTAAAGGGGGATGGTTTAAAAACCAAATCTCGGGACAAAGGGAATAAAATGGATCTGGATCCTCATAAAGGAAAATTTATGTCCTTCAGTCTTGTCAGAATTGTTTTTCATTTGGCGCTGTGATTCCTCAGAAAGACTGGATACTTTTTTGTTGAGATGTAATGTATTAGCACTGTTACAATTTAGCATTGTAAGCAACGCTTTTTTTTCGCAGAGCTTTTTGCAAATAAAGTATTGTCGAAATGTGTTTTCACTGGTACTATTGCATTGTAAAACAACAACAACTTTTTTGGTATGACTGAAACTGTGGGAAGAAACCGTTCGGCCACACCAGTAGGGAAACGTGTTTTACCGTGCTGAATTGTTATTTAAATTGGGCTTGATAAAATATGGCACCGACTTTGTGCCTTCTGAAACTTGATATTCAGCAGCTGTCGCGTCACTCAAAAGCTTTTATACACCGCAATCGCGACCACCAAAATGAAGGGAGAAAAACCAGAAAAACCAGAACTTCGTTTGTCTTGCTTCCAGGTGATCATCATTATAATTATGATGACCACGATCATCCTTGTGTCGTTCTACCATGTGCTGTGGTGCGGTAGGTAAATTTTCACATTATTTCCACATTATTAGATAGATCTATAGATCTTATAGATTTCCCCCGCGCGGGTGGGTTGTGGAGTGTTGTAGACCAATGTTAGGTCTCTTAACGTAATTTTTGAGTGTCCATGCGAGACCTGAGGTTTGACCACAGACCTCCAGTAATTACTACATGGATGTCTATGGGTTTGACACAAACTGTGGTTTACGGTAATTCTAAGTTCTCTTCACATAAATTTCAATGAGCCATATTTGTTTCAAATGAACAAAGTGTATTGTTTCAGGACCACAAGTTTTAAAGAACAAACAAGCGACAAAACTACCTAAACAAGACCTGACTCGGTAAGTTTTCTCACCAGCGTATCAAGTTCTCGAGGATAACACTTAACAATTAACCGTGCAAGGGAGTGATCTCATGTGGTGACCCTTCTTTGTCAATCTAGGGACAACAAGTTTTCTTTTCAAGGGTAAATAGAAAATATATGATATATCTTTTTTTATTATTATTTGCAGAGTGGATCCCAAATGCGCTGGACTCATATGCTACTTGACACCAACACGGCCTGCAGAACCGTCCAAAACCCAAGAAGATCTACAGGTGAGAGGCAGTGTCATCTTCCAAAATGTTGGGACTGGGACTGGCTCCATGACACCAACACCAACACCAATACAACCGGCCGAACCATCTGAACTACCTGAAACATTTGAAATTATCAATGGGATCGGAAGAAAGAAAGACTGTGACGACAGAGATGGACCTCATATGGTGGAGCTTTCTTGTGAAAAGAAACACATTATTTTTTATCAAAGGTGACCGTACTTTTTTTTAAATCACACCTTATTATTTAGAATAGAAACAAATAGAAAATAGATCTAATCTTTTTATTTGCAGAGTGAATACCAAATGCCCTCGATACATATGCCCCTTGATAGATCTACGATCGGTCGTACCATTTGAAGCTGCCAATGGGATTGGGTATGGAAAAGAAGATTGTGATAACGAAGATGGACCTCACATGGTCAACATTCTTTGTAGAAGAGGCTACATTCATTCTCTTCAAAGGTGACCGTAATTTTTTGTCAAAAGAACCACATCTTTTTTCATCAAAGTTGATCGTACTTATTTTAAATCACAGGTATTATTCAAAATAGAAATATCATATAGAAAATAGATAGATCTAATTCTTTTTATTTGCAGAGTGAATTTCAAATGCCCTCGCAATATATGCTCAATGTTCTATGAACCATCTAAAAAAGAAGATCTACAGGCCAGCGGCAGTGGCAGTGGCAGTGGCAATTTTGGGAGTGGGGGACGAACAGACTGTGATGACGAAGACGGAGCTTGCTTTTGAATCCGAAAACTCTCCTTTTTCCAGTTAAATCTTGTACACAATCGTTCAAGTGTAAACTTTTTGCTTGTCACCCGAATCTATCAATTCTAATCTGGGTTGATGTGCCGTTAGGAACATTTTTGAACAATGCTACCATGACAAGCAGAGCAATGCCACCATGCCAAGCAATGTGCATCAACAAGCTAAGTGTCCCGGGAGCTGTCAAAATACCATTGCTAGGGATCTGTTGAGAATTCATATCTATATTAATAAAAATATTATCCTATTTAAGTGTCTTGCGTTGACCTCTGTTATCTGATATACGGTAATCCAGCAGTCCATGCGGTTAATTTCAATTTAAAGTATGGAGGGTTTTATTCATGAGTCAGTGCGCCAACATTGTGGGACTTTGCGTACCTTCATTCCTTTTCATATCTTTAGCTCATCGTAGCTATTTGTAGCTATTTCTTGCTTCTACTCCTAAACTACACCCTAGCTCGATGTGTAAGCGTACGCTTCAGGTAGCTGAAGAGAGCTATCACGAAAGTCAAGTGATCCCTCACAGCTGTAGTTCTCAATATAGACCGGGCTCATCTCACATGTTGTCACAATGCATTTGGTAGCCTACTGGATTAGATCTACCAGAGGACATTTCACTTCACACTACGCTCAACTACAGATCTTGAAATCCCAGTGAGTCTTCGAGTAAAGCTAGTGTTGTGTTAAGAAATCCCAGTGAGTCTTCGAGTAAAGCTAGTGTTGTGTTAAGAGAGAGACTTTAAGAGAGAGACTTTATTTATACCGCTTCGCCAAGAAAACAAAGGGGCCGACTCTTTCGTAAGAGTCGGCCAAAAGTAGTTCGTAACCCAACAAGTATAAAGTCGATTATTCTCTATTGTTACCCTGCGGACTACTATCGCAGAGTAGCCAGGCAAATGGTTTCAACTTTCCGCACATCTATGTCGCCAGGTATTATGTAAGTATGAGTGTAGATTTTGTAGATTTGTAACACCAAAAGAATATTCCTAATGCCTCTGTATTGCAGAAGGCGACAGTTTCCCACTTTTCACATGAAGGCTGTCCCATCTTGCCCTGTCCAACGTAACTTCTACCTGATTACCGGTATATCAAGACTTGCAATAGCCCTATCTGGGTTGTAAATGCTTATCCGGGTCGCTTTAGTTTAAAGGAACAAAATGTTTAGCACGACATCATACGGTAACTTATCATTAGGTGACCGATCTCATCATCACCATTGTCTCCTTCTACTCGTCTACCTTTACTCACGACATTCATCATCAAGACTAACTACTTGGAGTACTATGATTCCTTGCATGGGGCAAGGAAGTAATGTTACAGCTATATATGTGGATGGGCCTTCTTTTTGTTATTTTTTTAATGGCCTAACGAACTTGAGAATGCCTGTACTGAACTGTTAGACTTTGTCGCTTAGTTACCTCGTGTCAAAGTATTTTTTGTAGATGGGTCGGCAATCTCAACCCCGCGCAAAATGACTGACTGCGACACGCAAGACCTTTGGCACCGTACTAGCGACGTAACGGGATTAATTCAATAAGTGCTCCACTAAGAAGGCATGACTTTTAAACTGGAAGGGGAATGTGATATTATATACCGTAGCCCACTTTACTCCTTCATCATACCTGCTCAAGCTTCGTATAGTTCGTTTTAAATACGTGCAACTGGCGATTGAAGTTGTTTAGAGTGTGGATTGACAACCTATTTTACCTCTTATTTAGGGGTAGCTTAAATCTTTCGAAGAATGTATTGTATATACAATAGACTATGAAGATGATGTTTTCGAATGGTGATCATTCTTTGGTCGAGTCAAGCAAGCTACCTTGACCCTCAAAAAGAGGCAGTGGATCAGAGTCATAAGCAGCGCTCACCCCGTTTTTAGGGCAGAAAATAGCCGACTAATTATGGATACATACTGTCACTTTACTTGATACAAGCAAGACATACCGCGTCTTCATACACAACGATTTAATAGTGACCTTTGCGATAAATCGTTGTCCTTCCTGCCATGCCTGATAGATAGTTTAGATACATATTGAGATAACAGCGCAGGCTACGTTGACACCAAAACCAGGGGGTACATATATATAAGTAATACCCACCCGGTTCCAGAGTCAAAATAACCCACACACTTTCACGCTGGCCAAAGATGTTAACGACTTCGCAGCACTGGTGACTGCGCTCGAAACTTGGACCGCTAAGACCACCGGCATTGTTGCTAATCTCTGAAGAGCCGTTTTGTTTCCTGCAACTCCTCCCTGCTTGCTAAAGGCTCCAACTGGCTCCTTCCTTGCCCCTTTGCTCTTGTCTTCAGCTATAACAGGGGCAGAAAGCATACCCACTCGACCAAATCTGTATCGTATTGCTGGTCGGGTGGACAGCTTCCTTCCACTGTAATAACCAAATGTGTTCCGCCAAACATAACTCGAACATTGCTGTATCTCTAACTGTCCACTTGCCCAGCTCGCAAGGACCATTGCCTTTGATACTACTTAATTACCTAGCGAAGTGAGATCAAATTTCATGTTTGTAAATTGTAATTTGTAATACATCTGCCCTGCAACAGCACATTAGCAGGTACCCTACGGAATACCCAAAGGCGACTAAAAGTAGTATTGAAGTACTCAAGAGCGAGTAAAGTGATGGTACTGAACTTAATTTCCTGAATGTCTGATCAGTGCAGTCTGCAGGGTAATAATGCTCCGGACTAACGTATAAAACAACAAAAGGCGGACAATTCTCATTTGTACGGCCCCAGGAACTGTGTCCTCCCAACCATAATGCAAAACCATCCTCCCAAAGTTCTCTCGAATTTCACAGGAAACTGTTTCCCGCTATGCAACGTTGGCGATTCGAAGTTTTGTTATGTTTCTTTCGACAGTGCATGTGGTACCGTAGATCCTAAGAGCCAAGAGGGTGCAGCTGCCAGAAAGCACCCCCCAGCCCCTTGTGTTTGGGCGGGAGGAGGCGGGGCGTTTTTAACTGTGTGTGTTGACTGTCTTGTACACACAGAAGCGAACAATGTAGCTGCTGTGTGGGGCGGCGAAGCCATTGCAATTTTTTTTAAATGTACAATTAGTGTATTTAGAGTAATTCTCGGTTGTGTAAAAAATATAAATGCCACACATCTTTACATCGTGGCATTTTTCCTTTCTTGTTATCAAAAACCTGAAGACATAAAAAGTTGATTTTGTCTTCTCTGTCTGTGTTTGTGTGGTGGGCAACATGAGTAATCGCTCTTGGGTACCGGTATATGCCATATGGCATGCCGATGAACTCTGCAATGGCCATTGGCCACCCTGCAGCGAACAAATTGGGTCCGAACTTCACAACTGCAAAAACTGCAAAGCATTGGGTTGAGAATTCCAATCTGTGAAGTATCAGACATCACCATAGATACGAGTACAAACCATAGACAAACACTAGTATTATGTTTGTCTATGGTACAAACTGACACTGTGTTGATAGCCCCAATAGACCCCTTTCACACCTCATCAATTAAATCTACAGATCCAGATAACATGGAGACAATACAGCTGACTTGTACCATACACAAGTCTCGGGACAGATCAAGTTGATGACGGACGCACAATGTATTGTGCTTTCTAGATATGTTCTACTGTACCGTAAATAGGTACTGAATGTTACCGTGAAATCCAAGAGGGAAACAGCAAAATGTCAGCGGTCATTGACAAACAACGTATCCACAGTTTCCACACTCTAAGGGATAGCGTGCAATATTATTTAATTACCGTGATTTGACCAAAAAAAGCTATGCCGTATACACAGTTTCAACACTTTATGGGATAACTGTGCAACATTATTTATTTACCGTAATTTTCCGGTTTGTAAAACCTTTAGACAATCTGCACATTCCAATTTTTCTCTCTTTTTTATTTGCAAAGGCTATTCGTGTGCAGTTCAGTTTAGTGTCTTTGATAAACTAGATAGTAGATATTGCTTCATTCACTGCGAGTGTGCTGATTGGGTGAAGGAATATTGCTTGCGCTCTCAAGAATATTACTCTCGTTCACACTGTGCCAAGGGGGTTTACCAATACCCAAAGTGTTCACATAGACCTGCCGCGCATGCGCAGGTCAACAAAGATTTTCTCACATGTGCGATGCACGTTAACTGCGAATCTGCGATCTTACGTGGGTCAAAGGCTCACTAAAAAGCCTAGGGCCTTTGACGGGGAACGGGGCCCCGCCGGGGCGGGGAATTACTCCAGTCCCCGGGGTGAAAATCAGTTCCCCGTCCCCCCTCATGTGCATCTGACTGTGAAATTTTCCGATTCGGAAAAAAAAATTGGGGGGGAAAATTGCTTTTTGTTCCACAAAGAGATCCATAGATCTATCCCTGTTGGAAATTTGATTGATGACCAACATGATAGCCTATTTTGACTTTTTGTCTACCAATAGTTTGATCATTCACTTTTGATGACAACTCTTTTTTTCTTCAAACACTCGGGGAATGCTTGGCGGGGATCGGGAGTATTTTTAGTCCCCCGAGGAAGTCCTACTAAAAGCAGGCCGACGATGTTTTTTGTACCCGTATATACCGGTATACAGTATACTATATACGGGTATACGGTACACCGTGCATGCTGCTAAGTTTTAAAAACATACGTTTCCAGCACAAACATATATGGTTGGATATATATCTCCAATGATAACTGTTACCACCATATGTCCTGCAGTATTGGGTCAGTCTCAAATGATTGGAGGTCTCCCTAAATGATTTTTTTGTTTTTTCATTCATCGACATTTTCACACTGACATTTTCACACAGAGTCACATCATGGTACAGGCGCCGCTCTTACACTCCCTTCCGTGGTTTTATTTTTTGTTTGCGACGGTACAATACCATTAAATGTACGGTACCTATCTGATAGGTATTACGTAATGCAAATGCGGTCACCCAGTTATACAAGACAGTGTGAACACACTTGTGTTAGCGAATACACTTGTATTTGCTCCCCGAGTAGATCTTTTATCTACCAGTAATGAAGCCTTATGGCCTGGGTACGACTGACCTCTGTTATCCAGAAATACTTGATTTGTCGGGGGGGGGGGTGAAAAGGTCTTTTTTCTTTTCTTTTTAGCGGTGTTCGGTTATATTTCAGACTTGAAGAATGGACCTCACAGGCTTGGGGCTGGCTGTAATCGACATTTGATATTTGTTATCGCACGGTCTCTTGACCACAAATACAACAAACATTGTTGTGGTCGATTGTATACAGTGTGCCGGCAATGCACTAAACTGTGTGTTCCCTCTTCACATTTCACCCCATATTACAATAGGGTCCGTGTTGTGGTAATCTAAGCCAGTCTAAGATCAGTTGATCACCCAGAGTTATTGCTGCTCAGTCTCCCACGCCCAGGCGACTTTATGTCATTATTTGCCCCTTTGCTAATTAGAACGATCGTTTTTACTTTTTGATCTTAATATCAGCACCCTAATCCACCACCGAGTGTTCGTATCTTAATCCGCCAAGCATGCAGTTGTCAGTGTCACTACAGTGCCAACAGTCATTGGTCCTAAATGGACGGGAAAAGTGTTGTCCTCGATCCCAGAACCCTTGCGCCCTGGCCGTAGGGAAACTGGCTCTCAGTTCTGGCGCATGTGTCCCATAGACATCAGAGTAGTTTCTTTCTTACCTATGATGTGTCCTCAGTCCTTGGACTCGTTGGCCCAAGAGTGTTCGACATGTGCCCATATACCGGTACATCCATCGAGTAACTACTAGCTCCGTGTATGTACCGTAAATACCCGGATCTATTCCTCATCTTTGATACTACGACTGAGCTACAGTAGGCGGATCCCGCTTCCCCGATGTCAAGCACGCATCTCATGGACAAAGAAGCATTGTTTGGCGCGTGAACTTCGAATAACAAGCTCCAGTCGATCCGAGACAACCATTGACCAGAAGATGGGGAAGAGTCAAAGCAGGGAGGAAGCACTCGTAACCTATAGCATTGATAGGGAGAACAGGCAGCTACGTGATCGTATTTTATATCTAACGGATCAAGTAGATTCGTAAGTATTTATTGGTTGGTAATACGGAGATTCAGATGTGGCTCCAAATTTAAAAGAAATAAAGATTATCAAAACGTAACTTTATTTAAAAGGTTGATTCTTGCGGCCAGGAAGACTGGCGAATTGGACAATGAACGCCAGGCGAATAGGGAGCTACGCGTGCGTCTATCGGCTTTAAACGATAATATGGAAAGGTAAGTTTTGTTCGCTTGGTAAAGTCTCACCTAGATGTAGCTCTAAATTTACATTTGTGATGATCGGCAAATTATGAAAGCATAACCTTTATGTTTAAGGCTGATGACTGATAACGAGGACTTGCGCAAACTCATCAAGCAACTCAAAAGGTACTATAAATCTATCCCGATATCTATCTATCGTAAAGGCAAATGGATTCCTATCCAATTTTGATTGAATTCAAATACCGTAAACGAAAGACTATTAAAAAATAAGAATCCTTTTTAAGGCTGATTCGTTTCGGGAGAGAAGCTATCGACCGCGTCATGACCAAAGGAGGATGGGATGACACAGGAACACAAGCCGTAAAGAACTACATGGAAGAAGTGGACGCCATTACAGATATAGACCCACGAATAGGGGACGATTACACTGAACAGGAACCTCAGGAACCACTCAATGCTGAGAAATATACCGTACCGGCCGACTGAAACTGATTGACAAGTGACAAGTGACAAGTGATATTTGGAATAGCGGGGGAAATGGAACAAAACAAATCCCCTGTTAAACTTTCTGTCTCGTTGCTCATAGCTGTGTTGTGGGAAATTGATCTTGTTGAATGATGCAATGCGTAACAGACACATTGATCTTCATTACCAAACATAGTTTAGGAGCTACATTATGTCTCTCTATCTATGCTACCAACCCAGCTGGTGATGAACCTTTCTTTTGTGACTGGCCTGCATGTGTGCATTGTGTGACCCAACGACATGGGTAATATTTCAACGGCATTGGTGTGCCCCGAACTTTCCTCTTTTTTGCTGCTGAAGGTCATTTTCACAGGAATAGAAACGAACCCTTCTCTTTTTCAAACCCCTTGCCTCGTGTCAAAATTTACTGTTCTTGTCTTGCTCATTTGATTAAAGAAAATGCTGAGTATTACATATTGATAATGTAAAGTTTCCCATACATTTGCAAAAAATGTACAGGTAGAGGCATATTTCCAAATTACCGTACCCACTTATTTTACTGCATTTGGTGAGGAACTAGGGATGATGGGGAAAGGTAGAACAACTTGGGGCAAATAACAGAAAGATAAAGATTGAGGCAAGCGAGGTGTCTTGCCTTCATATTCAAGGTTTTAATGTAGTTTATCCCTTGTTGGCAACTTTGTACAGCGTTTATGTTATTTATACCTTCCTAGGAAATATACCGGTAGTTGTTCTTCCAAATTGCCCCTTCTTGTTACAGTTTGGCCCATCTCCTGTTCGAAGTGTTACAATTTAGCGGGTACCCAATAGTGCTAAAAATGCTCTACCGGTATTTTTAAGGCAAATGTGTCATGGATATTTTATTTTAAATAAAAGTGTCTGATTGCAAGACATACTTTTTACTCTTCCTCACTGACCCAGCCAGGTGTGCAACAACTCGGGGCTGCAGAATTGAACGATTGCAACTGACGAATATTTTGCTGCTCCAATTTACCGTAGACGCTTCTACAGCATTCCCCGGACCCGGTACCGGTACTGATATTCAAGAATTGGCAATGAATTTGAAAGCCAAGGAAAGCTACGGGTATTGCATTATTTGTTTCTGTTTCTCTCAAGCAAAAACACACCAACAGGAATGAACCGAACCCTTTTCCAGAAACGAATTTCGTAACACGGAAGAACCACATGTCACCCACCTACTTTACTACTTTATCAACTTTATTGAGTAGTGCCAAAGCAGTTGCAGTGCAGTATTTACAAGGCTATAAAATAAATCAAGGGAACCTAACATAGCATGTGGTCTACGGCGAGCACCGGGCACTTCTTTGAGTCAGACAGGAGAAGGCTGGTCTTTTATAGTTCTTTTATAGCTCATGCAGACCCCGCCGGCTTTTAGTAGCTGAGGTGGCGCATTCCCGCTGTCACCCGCTTAAGGATCAGCATAGTCTAGTTCTGTGAGGATCAGTCAGTCCCAGGAGTGTTAATTTCCGAACTCTCTAAACCGGCACTGTTTTCTGGGAGTACGTCGGCATCTGTTTCCTTGGGCATCTGCACTCGCTCAGTGGGGATTCCTTGGTATTCAGGAGACAACTTTATTTCGGTGGGGTCTCCGTTTACTGCTACCACGTACCGGTACCATGTTCCGTTTCTTTTTTCCACGAAACCACTCATTTTAAAACCATCGTCCGTTGTCAAACTGTCGGCCGCTGTTTGTTCTGGCTTGCGTTCACGTGTATTGTCCTCTAACACAACATCACTCAATTTGGATGGCTTTTCTAGTGGGTTCAGCACATTCTGTCCTTGGGTGTTTTTAGTGTCCCTGCAATTGCTGGAATCCACAGAAACATTGGTAATGACTAAAGGAGCCAAACCCACGGACTCCACAGTGTCTGAGCACGGATTACCAGCAGAGCCATTGGTGTCGGTAGTGGTTTCTACAGCTACGTCTGAAAAGCAGGGTACAGGCCTATGTAAATTCATATGCCCATGTAAATTCAAACTACTATCATACGAAACAGTAGCATTGGCCTGTCCACATTGAAGCCGAACGTATACCAAAAGATCACCTGAATGTTTCAACTCTTCGCTCTGTCCTTCTTCATTGCCTTTGGAAAAAGACCTAGCATTCTCGGGTTTCTTTTCTTTATCACTTTTCTGAAAACCAAATACTGATCATGTAAACATTTTAAATCAGACGGCAAGTACCGGTACCTGTGCCGATGGCAGAAAATAAAGCAATGCTCACGTAAGCAGTACTGTCTGCTTCTTTAGGTGCTGTCCATTTCTTGTAGATGAGTTCTGCTTTCCTCATGACTACCTCGCTTTTCTTAAATTTCCGACACTGTAAGCAGGAAACATCTGCTGTTACTTGGACAAACTCTGGAAGAAACTCTTTCGTCAGGCTGTCAAATCCACACCAACACCAACCTTTCTTATCGTTTCAACAATGCCAGAATTGTTCGGCAGCAAAGAGGAGTTCACTTCGAGTTTGATTAATTCATCAAGGACAGCAATGCATTTATCGACATCCTGGAAATAAAGGACCATTCAATTGCAGATATCAAATAGTGTATGGTGACCATATCTATGATTTTGGCACTTACAATGTTTTTTGTTTGCAATGATCGTTTGATATCTTTCTCCATAGCCAGAATCTTCTTACGTGACTCGAGTACTACGAGAAAGATGTTACTTGTATTGTACATTATTTCGACATAGCAGTGCACATAAAGGTAGTAGGAACCAACAAACAGAAAAGGTAAAAACTTACAGTTTTTTTGCTCGAGCATCTCTGATGCCGTGCGACCTCCCCGTCGTTTTGGCTTGAGCTTTTGTTTCTTCAGCCGACGTATCTTTAGTTTGCTATTACGACTGGCCTTTTTTCTCCTAGGAATAGGAAATTAAAATGTTTCCAAGACACTAAATACCGTAAACTGTGGATGGTTTCGACTAGAACATTAATCAAATTACCGTTCCACTTTCTTCAACTGTTGTGCCCTTCGTTGCTGTGTGTTCCCTTTCGGGCGATGTTCTTCCATCTGCTTTGCACCATCTTTTTTGCTAGAGTCTCCAGACGAATGCGTTTCCTTTTTTATCGATCCCTCCAAAGACAACATAAGACAAAATGCAACGCATAATAGCAAATGCATGTTCGCGACTCTCTGACGATGTTAGTCGGTGCCGGTACACACTCAATTACGGTAATTTATTAGCCATAGCCATATCGTCGCTGGCGATATTTTGTGGCTTTCAATTTCTCGACTTGGTTTTAATTTCTGGACTTGGGGTCTCCTTGGATCCATAAAAAACAGAATCAAGCTTACCTGGCACACTTCGGAAGGCATATCCACTGCCATTTCTACCCCTAGCTCTTCAGCACTATCCGGTTGGTTTCTTTCTACTTTCGACTTTGGTTTCTTGATACCTTGTTGCTCTCGTTTATGTTTTCTGCAAGGGTATTTAAAGACATTTAAACAAAATTAGACCGCACGGTGATCTCACATTAAGTCAAAACTCATTGGGTCGCCTATATTTGCCTTGTAAAATTTCCTCGGTCGCTCTGCTGCACTTGTTTTTTTCTTTCCTGATCCTTCGTGTCCCAGTCAGCAATACAACGTGGTTCTTTCTCTAATTCGCTTGTCGGAGAGGTTGCCATCGCTTTGTTGCCTTTCTTTACTCTCTTTGTTGATGATTCCCGACCTACGCAAAATAAATTACTGGTCTTTCGTATCTGCTACATGAGACCCTCATTGCTTCAGAGATCACCAGTAAACGAGAAACTTGTTCGACAAACCCTTTCTGGCAGCTTTTGTTTTCTTCTGACCACCGTTTGGCCCTTTCTTTGATAAATCCACTTCTTTATCTGCCTTTGAATTTATCCTCTTTCTGCGTCCGGCTTTTTTCTCTTTCTGCGTCTGTTTAGTTCTTGCCCTGGAATTCTAAACAGAATTGGCCTTCAAGGCAACAGTACGGGTACCTAAGAGTCGATCTATGTTCATTCAACATTTTCGCTACTTACCTGATCAGAATTGTGGGGTGGATCACGCCCCTCATCAAAAGCCTCATCCTGTCCGTTGAACGAGTTATTCGTATTCCGTTTTTTTGCAGAGGTTTCCTGCACACAAACAAACCAGTTGGAATTAAAGAGTGTAAAAAGCCTAATCGTGGCGTACACCATTTACCTTAGGTGGTTAAAGTTTTACTAACTGCTTGGCTGTTAATTTTTCTCTTTTCTGCTGGTGGTTGCGGTGAGCCTTGCGGGTCATTCTGAAGAGGGAAAGTATGTTTGGTCAAAAACAGACCAGAGCCGACCAAGGACAGAAATAAATACCGCAATGAATTGCCATAGTACCGGTACTACTTTTAGGGTCAGATGAGACAGTTGCTCCTTTGGTTTGGTTTGTTCGTCTTCACTAGCTTCGTCCTCCTCAAGCTGAAAATGAATATCGAAAGGGCAGGTGAAATTTGTTTTAGAACAGGGGGTTGGTGCCCCTGCATTAAAACCACAAATTTATTACAGTCACTTTCGGGTTTTAACTTACAGCGCCAATAAAGTTTACGTGAGGGTTGTTTTCGATTTCCCACAGGCCTTCGTTGAAACTTTCATTTGTCTGTCCTGTACCAAATATTTCTTTGTTGGGTTCATACTCCCACACTTTCTTAGCATCCAAGCATGCCCTGCAAAATGCCCGTATGACAGTCAGTATTATAAGGGCCATATTTAGACGTGTATCCAACATACATATTCGTCCATCACACAGAATAAAACAGTGGAAGAGCTTCGCATACCTTTCATGAATACCATAGAAGTAAATCGGGAACTTGCCATGCGGACAATGCTGACCCTCCTGAAGCTCGTCTATCTGTAATGATCGCCAATTTAAGTACATAATAAGTAGTTTAAATCTGTGGCAGTGCTCGACCCTTTCCCAAGACTTTCGTGAGCAAAAGAATCGTTTTGTTTGCTCGTCGCAGAAGACAGAAGATGTCATACCCGTGCTGGCCATTCATAGCCTTTCATTTTCGCGAAGATACGGAATCCCGGTGTTAAAAGTTTTGGGTCAGTCATGCTCTTCTTGTTAAATGGTTATCCTAAAATCAAAAAAACAAAAACAAAAAATACATGAAAGAGTCACTTTATAAGTTCGTTGCAAATATCGACCTAACAAAACGATATGTGTGTACGAAATAAACGAACATAGCTAGCAAAAATGCGTCCGATAGTTAGCCATGAACCCGTAGCTAACTTCATTTAAGCCTGGGCCGAAAAAAGGTTTGAATGCAGGAAAGACAATAAAACAAATTAAGTTTGCTAAAAGGAGGACGGCATTTCAACCGTGCATTTCATCGTGACAATAAGTGCCTTAAAGATGAACTCGCGAGTCAATGTCTAAGCTGAAACATCTGAAAGACAAATGTCTAAAATGTGCAATGTCTAAGATAAAGGATGTTGGCAAAACCGGCATTCCAGCATCACAATCCCCACTTTATAGCGATCATTTAGATCCACAAATAACTGATAGATCTATAAAAATATTATGTTATCCCTTTCCGAGCCTATTGAGGTTTGTAGGTGCACGAGAGCTTATGGAATAAAAAGAAAGGTGAACGTCTACTAGTAGGTAGTCATTCATCGGTTGGACCCTCCGAGAGAAGTGTATATGTTTTGTATTATAGACAGTTTTGCTTTACCAGTACCGACCGGTACATGTCTGTCAATTTAGCTCTTTTAGCTTTGGACTTCATTGCTTAGGCAGGCGTTATGAATTTTGGTGCTTTTGACGCACATCGAAAATGGTTCGCGCGTTTTAGGTAAGAATAAATTGGCATACATTTTTCTCCATCCTCAGTTCTCTCACTTTTTGAGAGATACCGTACAACTGACCAGACTCAAAGTATGAAATAATGTGAAAGTGTTATGAAATTTATATGAAAGTGGTATGCAAGTTTCTGGTATATGAACTTGGCTTGAATCAGATACATCCCAGATAGATCGATCTACATCTGGATCTATCACATCAACCCGCAAGCCAATATTCTCGCCCGAGATTTTATTTACATCATACAGGTACCGATACCATATATGTGTGCACATAATCCATTCTCGTAAGAGGAGGCCACCCTCCAATAACGAACGTAACGTCGTCTCTCCCGTTTTTTTTTTTTTTACCGTCGTGCACATAAGGCATTATACACACAATTGAGATGAGTTCAATTACCGGTACCGGCCAAATGCTCTATTTTCTCCCACAGCGCACGGACTTGCTCTTTTGTCTTCAGTCGTCGATGGAATACCCAAGTTATTCCCCAATGTTCAGCTTCGAAGCGGAAGTCCACTTGTTTTTTGATTTCGTCAAGCTCATATTCGAAGAAAATTTTGAAACCCATTTTCTTCAAATCGCATTCCTTGGATGACAATTTGTCAATGAACATGCCTAAGAAAACTCCCAAATCGGGGTGGTCGAAAAGACTACCCCTTCTACCAGCTTCTATTTGCCTAAAGTAAGTCTGTATTATTGGATGCAAATTTGCCATTTGCCATTATTCTGCGTTTTGCACTTTGTATTTGTCCTTCATCAAATGACAATGAATTTAGACATTGCATGGCGGAAATACCCCCGAGATAAAAACCATGGGAATTCATCATATTGTGCAAGTGGGTAACGCTTGTCCGGCGCTCAAACATTCCGTTAGGATTAAAAAAAACAAGTTGTAGATCTATTTGGGAGATAAAGATATTTATGCCTTCCTGTCCGCACACGCCCCACACACAGCTGCAAAGAGCAGCTCATACCATGTCACTCGTATCAAAACAAGGACTTTGTAGTTTCCTTGACAGGCAATAATTCAGTGAGATTATTTCGTAAAGTAAAACACGACCTCTTGACTGCAGAGTATCAAGTTGTCTGGAAGTGAAAATAAGCCACTCAACCACAAATATGTCCTTTATCTAGGACGTTGACAGAGTGGATGAAACGAGAGGCATGGCTATTCTGTGGGGTGCTCGCTTGCATCCCCTTTGAAGAGAAAAGGCCAAGGGTTCTGGGTTTGAGGCTGGCACTTTTCTGTTACAAACTTGTAAATTCGTGATATGATTAATCTCGTGGGACCAATGGCATTGGAATATATTGTTTTTATCCATGTCGTTGCGTAGGGCACTCCAAAAGCTACGATAATTAATTAAAAGTCTTTTTATTCGTCCCATATAATTTTTTAGTAGGGCCAATGGTTAATACTGGTACCGGTATATCCACATCATTGAATAGGACTTGACTGAGAGAGCTCGGTTAAAAGGTTTGAAATCGTTATTATTGAAACGAGACAATGCGAGCTCTGCATTGGACAGGGGTCCAACCAACGAGGTACACACGTGCGTTCTATATTATTTACGACTATATGTATAACTAGGCGACCTCTTTGGCCGGAGGAGCAAGCACGTAAGAGCTTTCGTAGGGCCCAATTTTGATGACCGAAATATGCTATTCCGCAGCGATTGTGGTTTCGTTGGCCCAATGAGCATGTAATATCATATATAATATGCACACGGTTAGCATTTGTTAGCCACGTGTTCAGCTGCATGGTAATGTGAGAATTATTTCCAAGTTGGCCACATTCTGCACCGACAAAAGAAACTTTGTTGCGGTTTCGCCAGTTGCCTGGCGATAACACATGTAAGACATGTGGATCACCAATATGTCACCATGGTACTTTGGGAATATCAACAATTTCTGACATTAACCGCTTTCTCATACCCACCAGATCTAACCGTATCCATTAACGTAGCCAGCCAGCACAATTTTTTTTTTCTGTTCGCAATCTTTGACCCCCGACAGGCTATCTCGGTCGAAATGTCACTTCGGGCTTGAGAATCTAATGTTCTAACTTTATTTCTTTATTTTCCCCAGGCACACATATAGATTCACTGCAGTCTTTAGTGACACTGCCTGTGATTAGCAACGCAACGATATCTGTTATCAGCTTATCACCTCCGATTAATCGAGTTGATAAATTTAATTTTAAGTTATCCAGGTTATATGTGAGGGAAGACCGGAGATCGATCAGTGACACAGTACTATGAGAATAGCCAGACAAAGGGTTTTTCGTGGGGTTCCAGTACAGGCATATGATGTTAGAAGTCATATTACCGTATTCATTCAAAAGAACTTGGATAATACTCCTTTGAAGTCCTTTCCCATAGCCTTGGCTAATTCTACCCAAGAGAGAAACATTGTACATAGCTGTGGGTGGGTGGGTACTATTGGGTAGCAATGGGTAAGTTTGCTTTTGTATTTTATCCATGTCGTTGTTTGGTATCAGCTCAATGACGTTGAATAAGCAAAGTATTTTATCCATGTCGTTGTATCAGCTGGATTAGCTGTAGCAAAGGGAAAGACCGAAAGAGCGAGTATACGGGCCAACGAGGTACACACGTGCGTTCTATTTACAAGAGTTTTACTAGGCAACCTCTTGACACGGGCCCTTTGGCTGTCGAGAGCAGTCAAGTAGTCCGATCTTAAGTCACTCCAGATGTGTGAATTGAATACTAAATCCCATTAGTAGATCTATGACTTTGATTAAATATCTATACCTACAGCCGACGTCCCATCTCCTAGTTCTTAATTTTTTATATTATTATCAAAAGAGCGCAAGCCCTTCCTTGACTTCAACTCATTATGTTTATCTATGGAACATATTAAGTATATTGTGAGAACCTGTGAAGTGACATACACATCTCTGTGGCAGGTATTTGTCTTACAAGTATGTTCGTTTGACAATCACAATTACCACCGACATTTATTCACCTTGGCAGTTTTCTTTGACCTTAGTGCCGTCCGTGCCGTCCGTATCTGTGGTTTATTATTATTATTATTATTATTATTATTATTATTATTATTATTATTATTATTATTATTATTATTATTATTGTTATTATTATGGCCTATCTTTTTCTCTTGGACAATCGTTGGATCCATAGACATCCATGTAGTACTGGAGGTCTGTGGTTGGATCAAAATTCGGGTGAAGAATTTGTACATGATTTATGAGGGCAGGAAAGGAATACTGCTTGTGTTCTTACAAAGAATTGGACATTGCTTGATTGAGCAAGAGACTTGCCAAGTGTGACCCAGGGCACTATTTCTGAGAGCACGAGCACTATTCCTCCACCAAATCAAGGCAGGTCACCCACGATGACGTTGTGCAGCTGTCATGAATAAATCTGCCATGTTAGGCGGGCCTGCCGCCGCGTCACTTGTTGGCAATGTAATTGCACCTTTACGACTCCCGTCCACAGAACTAGAGTTAGGCTATGCTCCCGTCTCAGTGGAGAATTCGGAAACCCTGAGCGTTGAGCCACAGGACTGTTTTGACCATCTGAATCGGGGAAAAATAACTCTCCCGCGGGATACGGAGGGGGGAGGGGTGTTAAACTGTCAATGGTTTGGCACAGGGTTTCGAACCAGTTCTGAGCGAAATACCTTGTACCGTTACCGCTGAATGGAAATACAACACAACTCTCTACCCGGCCATGTCAAACCGATGACCAGTTCCGAAAAGAATAGCATGTTGATGGATAGAATGGTTTATATTATAGATATATCTATATCTATGTCGTTGACGCACCAATATGTAGAGAGAGTTCAAACACCGGTACAACTAACCAACCATGCGCTACTTTCAATTCCAATTTTTCCGATTCGCTATCCTCGTAATAAGTAAAAACTAAAAGCATGCTAAGTGCGGTGACCTTCACTAGCCTAGGTCAAAACATTGCGGAAAACCACTGGTACTGGTGTAGCGGTGTAGCCTCTTGCCAGTTGTTTATGGCCATTTGGCCAGGAAATAATTATAAAACAATTAAAACCACATTGAAATCTTGTTCTTCGAGTCAAAGAATCAGATGAGATATGAACACATGTCAGTCGAGAAGGTCGCCTATAGATTGTATTTGCTCTTCATGGCAAGTTTGAGAAGAATGAACTGCTTACCTGTATGTCCTTGGTGGTGTGGCAATCGCGCGGAGACTGGATAGCATCTTCCGTCAGCACGGCGAAAAGCCTAAGAGCTAGCTACCTAAGAAAGACCGGTTGCCCACCGGTACCGATAGTCGTGAAGTACCACGTGTCGAATCTGTCGAAAAGACCACATCTGGTATATCTATGGTGGGGAAGTAAAAGTTTTAATTTGTGTTTGCCATTATAAATAATAACTTTGACAGTGTTTTGTTTTCAAAATACGTAAAAGTATGCATTGTGCGCGGTAAAAATAATAAAACTCCCATTGATGGAGAGAAATTTCAAGTTTGAACAAAATGTTTGGATACCAAATAATAACCCATGGATAGGCACAGGATATCAGTCCCAAAAAGGTCCCAAAAATGTTGACGGAGGGTCAACACAGACCAGAAATTTAGCTTCTAGCCGAACAGCTTCATTGGTTAAACGTTTAACTGAAACCCTTTTCACCCCGATAGCTGATTTTGATTCCAATAAATGGACCAAATGTAAACTGCAAAGGTTTTGGTTTTTAGCTTAAAAAAGATTTAAGCATGACTTCCAGAACAGCATGCATTTTAGATGCAGATGCAGCAGTGAGTAAACAGGATGATGACGTAACTGTGTATGTTTATGTCCAATCATCTGTTTTTACACTTACATGCGAACTCCCTTTAAATGTTTTTACATTTTAGTATGAATCAGTTAATTGGATAGAAAACAGTTTGTCAGTTAACTGTTATCCGAAACAAGTTAAACGCATGGTCCGGATGAAAAGTGAATCGGCTAGAAGCTCTACCGTATAGGGCAATGGACGTCCAGCTAAACTTGCCTTTGTACGTGCCAGCAGGACGTGGTTGAGTGAAGTCTGCGCCTGCGCAATTTGTCCAGGGGTATCCCCGTGTGGGTATGCAATTACCGGTACCGGTATACGGTACATTCTATAGTCTATAAGTCTGTGACCATAGCCAAGATAAAACTCTTGGACCATAGGTAACTCGTCAAAGGGCTTTGATCATGACAAGATACAGATGTGAGACTGGCTTGGATTTTGCAGAGGAACGACAAATGAGCCCCTTGATGGAGGCGAGCTTTATGGGAGATATGTGTGTTTTGGAGAAACTATTAAGCACAGGTACCTGCGACATCCAAGAGCGAGAACTTGACACTAAGTGGACTGCAGTAATGTACGCAGGTATGGGCGGGCATGTGCATTGCTTAAAACGTCTCATCAAAGCTGGGGCATCTGTCAACTCGGTAGACCGACTCGGAATGACAGCTCTGATGCATACTACAATAAAAGGGGATAGGCCCGCCTGCTTGTATGCGCTCCTTGAGTCTGGTGCTTGTGTCGACAAACGGGACAGGAGAAGCAATACAGCTTTGTGCTATGCTGTCCAGAATAACCGCGTCAGCTCTGCTGTGGTGTTATTGAACTCTGGTGCGGACGTCGAGGGTTTCAACGGAAATGGAGATACTATCCTTGGAATAGCGACTTTAAAGGCTCAGTATCATATGATGGATCTTTTGCTGGCAAACGGAGCGTGTGTTAACCTGGCAAGTGAGGTAGAAGGGAGATCACCCCTCATGCTTTCGGCTGAGAACGGCCATATAGGTTGTGCGACTACCTTGTTAAAAGCCGGTGCGGACATAAACCAACGTGACCGATGGGGAAGGACAGCCCTCACCCTTGCAGCTGCGCGGAACAAACATGGATGCCTGAGGCTGTTGATAAAAAACGGTGCAGACATAAATGCCCACGATCACATGAAAAAAAATGCCTTGATGTATGCTCTAAGACAACCAGCTGATTATGGGTGCGTGAAGGACCTCCTCCGAGGCGGTGTAGATGTGAATGCTGCCAGCAGCTCCGATGCAATCGCACTGGGGTATTATATCCTAGGCCACTGCTGGGATCCCATCAGTTTGAGCATCCGAACATGGGTTTCCCACACCTCCGGGCGCATATGTCACACCAGCTTGCCCCACCTTTCACGACCAGAGAGGGCCATTCTGAAGCTTCTGTGTCAGTCCGGATCACAAATCAATCGCTCTATTTCTTTCTTCGAAGGAGATGTCCCCCTATACATACCTACGGACTTGTACCTTTGGCTACACGCTGCAGGCTACAACATGAAGTTTTTCTGCATGGACACCGGGAATCAAATATATAAACTCAACAATCGCCTTGCGCCCTGTATGCTACACTCCTGGAGTCTACGAGACTTTTGCAGAGACACCATCCGTAGCTACATCCTAAAACTAGACCGGCACGGCAACCTATTTCTTAAGGTTCCACAGCTAGGTCTTCCAACATCCTTGGGCCGATATTTGCTCTACGACATGGACCTTTTCTTACGATAGGAAAGCCAATTGAGAACGGTTGTGTGGTCGTAAAGACTACTCGTCACAGGTCCGACACAAGACATATACGCATGCAGGACGAGCTTGGAAGCGGGAAAGGCTGACCGCGCAATGCATACAAAGATGTATTGTAGAGTCTAGACCGTATAGCGTACACGTCTCAAGTGGCACCCTAAGTTTTGAGTAATGCCGAAAATCAATAGATTTATTCCTGGACGAGTCACAGCCTTTGCTTGGCCGGAGTGAGGAGTGTTATGTGCTCAGAGTATTAAAACAACATTTATAACTAGTTTTGTTATGACAAATCCCTCAGCGCTAAATTGTAGATTTGTGAACCACAATGCTATTGTTGAAGAGCTGGTCTTAAATTCTTAATGGATCCACAAGGGACACACTCATTGCTTGAAGTAAGAACAGGTGCGCCGTAATTAAAGATCATATGATAAGTACACTATCTATGGGGTGATGAGCACAATCACATACAACTTAGATAAAGAAAGCATTGCCAAGGTATGAAAGACACCCTAACCCTATACTCGCTCTTCGGTATACACTTTGCCACACAGTAGCTTTAGTAATAACATTCAAAATGCCGTTTAGTGATGTGCAATAAATATGTATATATATGATTTACCACATGTCGTTACTCGAATATAAGGCGGGCGTCACGCGGGTTTTATAGAATGCAAGGGAAAGGGAGCTCTGCAAAACAGTTACGAAGTTTAATAATCGACAGCATGTGAACTTTGTGAAGCCCATTTTCACCATACAAAAAAGTGGATAAATTAAATATGAATGCAATTCGGATTTCTTTTATTTTTAATAATGAGCCACCTACCGTATATGGAGCGTAGTCTGAGTACACCGGAACTTAAAACAAACCAAAATACTCTGGAATATATATCTGACTGGCCACAATTTTCGAGTTAGTTTCATACTGTTAGCAAGACATTTTTGGTCGTTGGCAATAGTATGAGCATCTTTCCGGGGATGGGTTGTTATTCTTACTAGAAGAAAAGGTATTTATTGGCTATGTATATTTCCTCTCATTCTGCAAGCCATCCAAAAAGAAACAACATATGATCCCAGAAGTAATACTTGGTCAAAGAACAGGAAGCCAGCTAGACGAATCGCATGTACACCCTCCTGTCAATTATCCAGGGCCAAAGCTTCCTTTCCTTTTCTTTTCGTTTTTTACAACCATGACGGAGGGCAGATAGTCACGTGACCTCCAAATGTCGCCAGCTTCATGGTTCTGTTTCTTTTTATATTACCGTTGCAAACACGGCAACATTTGCCCATTTCGTG
>CALLVB010000106.1 GCA_938010795.1 Minisyncoccota bacterium | reverse complement strand
GTGAATAGCAATCATGTTATTATCATGGCACATTTTGTTTCTTTTTATGACAGCCCGAAGTGACATTTTGACCGACATGGCTTATCGCGGGGGGGGGGGCGGAAGGTCAAGGCTGCAAAGCCCCTCGTACTAGCCAACTTGGATCACTGATGATAGATAAAGTTACCATGTGTGGGAAAGCGGTCACACAACACCAGATTCCCAAAGTCTTAGGGTGACATTCGATGACTGATAATGTCTTATCGCCAGGCAACGGCGAAACCGCAACAAGGTTTCTATTGTTGTGCAAAGGGGGCCCCGCTAGCCAGGCCAGTGTGCCGACCGACTTGTGCGTCTTATAGTTATACATGTTTCACGGTGGGTGGCATGGCGGAATCACTGGGTAGGGGTGGGAATCAATCACACAGTTAAACTGTGTCGAATCAATTCATCGCCGTTCGATACCTAAGCGAGCTATTTCTGTTTCCTCAATATTCTAAAGCGAAGGGTTTTAATTAGCGAGCAAAAGCCATACACTGGTTATCAACTTTTAAGCAAGCTCTATATCTTCAGCTTGACTCACAAAGCTGTTGACACAAAAGATCGCTAGAGCTTTACTTGCTGGTGGGCTCAACTCAGCTACCGGTACCGCTAAGAAAGTCGCTTCACCTGGTTACACGATATTTGCTACCCGGTACATTTGTATTCATACCAACGATATACCGTAGAGAAAATAGCTTGCTCAACATCACTGACCCAAACTCATAGTACTGGACGAGAAGCTCGCTGGACAGTGGTTTGCTTACGGTATATCCAATCTGGCCTCACTGCCAGAGCAATCTGTCCACATTAGACCGTTGGTCCGTTGGTAAAACGTAATGGCGAATAGTCGTGCCTGTTAGCTTTTATAATTATTTTTGAACGCTATCAGTCCACTAGGTATTCCTCGCGTGAGATACGCCGTGCTAGCTAGTAGCTATAGATCACACCCTTTAAAATTCGAATCCTATTTAAAGGTTGATCTCACCAGTACCGTACTGTACATTGGTAAACGATGTGCGTCAAAAGACTGAAAACACCTTAGTGTCACGGGAGTAAGTGTTAGGGCTTTCACGACAGTCTGGTGCTCTTCTTCCTGGAGGTGGCGCAATATCAATGACTTAAGTCCACACCCTTTGAAATCTGGATATTACAAAATATATATATAGGTATATATATGTTCAGAGGTTGCTTTCACCAGGGCACTGATAAATGCTTTCACCTTCTCCCTATTTTATTCTACCAGGGAGCACGGCGCAAGCATTTCACGACGCCCTGTTGCTTTTCTTCCCGGTGTTGGAGGTGTGAATGAAGTTCAATGAACCCATTTTTACATGCACGCCGTTTGAAATCTGAAATCTATCTAAAAGTTTTTGAAAGTTGCAGTTTTCACCAGTACATTGGTAAACGCTTTGACCTTCTGCCTCCCTTATTGTAAACGGCAGTAGGACGTAAGCGTTTCACCACACCCCGGTGCTCCCCTCCTGATTCCTGTACCGGTATAGGCTACTACAACTAACGTTCGTCCATCATACGTTTGCATGGTCAAACCTATTTGCATAAAGATTTTGATGACAAATGGACACGCAAAAAAATATCTTGATCTGTAAAGCGAGTACTGGCCACGTATATTATATTTAATATTGCTATACCGGCAGTTATTCCTGAGTCAGGTGCATGCAAGTAGACATATATGCAAATATAGGATTTATTTCCAAGTCTGTGGGTTCATGCCAATGAGGTAGCCAGTACGCATGTACTCAATAAAGAGTATCAACTTGCATCTGTTAGTCATGACAGGAAGCATGGCCTCATGGGGCTCTTAGGAGCCTCATCATCAGGGCAATATAAGGCAGGAGGGTATTGTGAATATCAGGTTTTTCTTGAAAATCTCTTGAAAAAATGCTCCAATCATGAAAAAAATTTCTGTGCAATCAATGTGTGCCTTCTTGCATTGATTGACAAATTTTTAATTTTTTTGCCTTTTTTTCCTTTCAATTGTATTTTTGTGTTTCCAAGGGCAGTTTCCAAAATAAAAGTTACTCTGACAAAAACTTCAAATTGAAAGGAAATTTAGGTGTGTAGAAAAGTTTAGATTGAAACATTTTCCTCAAAGTTATCTTCAGTTTTGTGTCATAAGGCCAGTGGCCACGCATATGCTGCACACACACATCACTCTCGTCAAGTGAACCTCATTGGTTCATGCCAATCACTGCCCCCCAATAAAGCACTCGCATTACTTGTAAACTGACGAAAATGCATTCCCCCCGTAGTTTGTGTTGACTCTTGAGTCTTGAGCAAGTGCAATCCCTTCCCACTCTTACAGTAACCCCTTCGTTGATTTGAACTTTGAAGTTGAGTATACCTAGAGCAATGACGTTAAAAATACTTCAACGTCATTGACCTAGAGCGATAAGACAAACCACTAAACTTAATGAAAAACAAGGAAGGGTTGGCAAATTTAGCTAGAGCGGGGTTTGGCTCTACAAGTTTCCTTCTGATCAGGCCCCTTATATTGAGAACGATTCCCCAAGAGATCAGGCCACTTCACAGAACTATATTAAATAGTCATACAAAGTGCCCCATATAACTTTGTGGGCCCCTTGCATTTTTTTATATTAAAGTCCTTGCTCTGACTTTATGAGTCAGCAGGATTTCATTTGAAGGTACTTCCGAAGTTTCTATTTTCTAGTGATCAGAGATCACTTCCAATGATAAGTGTTCGCTGAGACAAATTGTATGAGAGTAGTGGAATATTCCAGCATTCCAAAAACTTCCAGAAGCTTGCACAACTGTCAATACTGAGCCGTCCTTGTCCTGCTACGAACTTTCTTCACAACGTGGCAATACAAAGACAGTCGCAGAATTTCCTTTGAAGGTCTTTCCGAAGTTTCTATTTTCTAGTGATCAGAGATCACTTCCAATAATAAGCGTTCGCTGAGACAAGTTGTATGAGAGTAGTGGAATATTCCAGCATTCCAAAAACTTCCAGAAGCTTGCACAAGTGTCAATACTGAGCTGTCCTTGTCTTGCCACGAACTTTTTTTCACAACGTGGCAGTACAAAGACAGTCGGCATAACAGCTGCTCTGTGTTCTATTACTCCTCTCTCTCCGATAGAAAAAAAAAATGTCCCGAACCATTAGTTTCTTTCGTGCTCTCGTGTCTCTTTGAAATATAGTAATGGAGCCGCATTTCGATTGCTGGTCGCCAGGCTTCGCCGTCAGTGAAGACTTTCCCTTCAGTACGGTATACCAGATGTCAGACAGGCCTATGTGCGCGGCTGAGAGGAGTTAGTTGTGTCGAGTTGATTCGTGTCGAGCTGATGAAGATCATTCAAAAATTGTCTTGCAAAAGAAGATTTCCCCCGATCCTATCCCTTCTAACAGGTTGAACTGTGTCCCTACAGACCACTCATGGGTCCAACTTCTGCATAAACTTCCAATCAAGTGCAGCACGCGAGTTGAAAGATAAGCAGTTTTAAGCACACTATAACTTTAGGGGGGAGGTAACTACCGGTAACAACCACAGGGTTTCAGAGTTCGGAAAAACTACCCATGACCACAGGGTTTCAGAGTTCGGAAAAATAATCGGAAAGTATCGAAGCCTCAAAGAAACCATACTTACGAAGTACAGGTGGCAGTTACGGGTACTTCTGTTTTTTACTTTTACTGATTTTGTAGCCATTTCAAGAAGCTTTATTACCGGTAGTGTCAGCAATGTAACAATACCTGTACCTTGGGATAGCTTTTACAGGTGATTTTATTGGCTTGAATGCCTCGTCACTCCAGCCTTACAGATAAATAATAC
>CALLVB010000105.1 GCA_938010795.1 Minisyncoccota bacterium | reverse complement strand
ATGATGATATACCAACCACCAAAGCCTTCAAATTTCATGTTCACATCTAAATCATCTGGGTTATATATTTGCCATTCTCGAGCAAGACGTATGTTATGTTCCCCACTAAGCACATTGAGCTCTGTGGTTTGTGTAGTGGTTGCCGCTCCATTATTCGCAATAGTGATAAATTGTCCATTACCAAGCTGTGGTCTTGTAGCTGATTGATTCGATGATACAAAGTCTCTTGTTGTACTATTACTTGCGATAGTCAAAATTGTTCCATCATTAACTGATTGAGATACCCGCTGATCTAGTCCAGATTCATCATCTCGTCCAATACCAAAAATATCTTGGTCGTATCCCGTTCCAGCAGCTGATTCATCCCACATAGTTGAATCGTCTGATGCGAGATAATCACCATCCGTTGCTCCTGTTCCTGATTGGTCGAGAGTCATTCCATACTTAAGGGCTAGATACGATTGAATTTTTTGTTGATTATTTCCTACTGTGTTTACGGAATCATATACAACTACTTCAGCAATCTTTGCGTTAGTTCCAGCTGCGCCATCATCATTGTTACCAATAGCAAGATTCTGGTTAAGTGGATTACGTGTCACAGTTCCAGCTGCAATAGTCTGATCAATAACTTCATCACCATTAACTATCATTGATAGTGTGTTTGCGGAACCATCAAAGTGTGATTGATATAAGCTCGGTGAACCAAATGTAGTTGCTGGTTCAAATCGATCAAATCTTGCAGAACCATTTGTATTTCCATCTACTAATACTCGGAATCGTTCAGGCCCTGCAGTAGTAACCGCTCCCATCATAAATACTCGTTGTCCTGCAGTATTTCCTTCTTCACTTAGAATTCTTGGAAATCCTGTCTGTACTTCATCAATATCCGCAACAATGTATGCATCAACTCCTAGTTTGGATGACAAGATGTTTACTGCATCAGTGACTAATTTTTCTGCCCCACCATCAAAATCAATTACTGGATTAAAGTTGATATTATCTGCTGTGTTATCTAAAAAATCAGGTCTATTAGTAGTTTCTGAAACGTCATTGTCTCGTCCAGAGAAGTCAGTCCATGTCTCAACTGCTTGCCCATCGGTAGCTTGTGTAGTGGTTGCAGTATATACCTCCCCGTCTGCTTTAAGCCATAGTGCGAGATCAGTATCTACACCACCAGGTGCTACAGACAAAGATTCTGTGACGATCGGTCTGAATCCTCCAGCACCTGGCTCCCTCCAGACAATAGTTTGTGCTCCCGTAGTTTCGAGTATTCCCCAATCTGCAGCTGATGAAATTGCTGTAGACGGATCAGTTCCTGTTGCTGTATCTCCTGTAGTAGAAATAAACCCTCCGGCTGCAGGACCAACTGTAAATACCCAGTCTGTTCCATCAGTTGTAGCTATTGATGGCAAAAAAGAACCTGTGGGAGGAGTTTGCCACACAAACCCGTCTCCGTTAATCATTGGTTCTAACCTGATATCAACTGGTGCAGAAAACGTGATAGTCACTGTAATGTCATTATCATTAACACTATTGATAATATCGAAATCACCATCTGATTCAATATCAAGCGTGTGCGCCCCTGCATCTGCGGTGCTAGTCACACTCCACGTTGTACCACTTGGCAGAGTACCGTTTGTAGCATGTAATGGAATATCATTTGCAGCATTAACTACTGGAGTATTAAGTACTCCAAACGAAAGCCCCTCAAACATATATTGTCCATATGGAAAAAATGAGAAAACTACTATTAAAAAACTCAATAATACTTGCTTAGGAATTATTTTTCCTAACTGTGTGATGTGTGACATATATTTACTACTAATACTACTAATACAAAACAACCAGGAGAACGTTAATATCTTCTACATTCCACTAATTAATTTTATTGTACCTGATAACGACCAGCTTTCTTTCAAGTTATCCAGATTGACGATTATATTAATTGTTTCTCTACTATTTATTACTCGCTCGAGCCTTACAGAGAAGAATTACAGACAAAAAACATGCTGCGCATGTTTTTTTGTGTAATTCTAGTCTAATCATTGACGCACGTTTCTAATTGGCTGCGCTTAGAAGAACCTACTGTCCAAGCTCGCCGAGTCACTTCGTGACTTATGGTTCCGCTTTTCGATTTTTGACAAGAACAAAACGATCATCGGCGCCAGTTCTAAATTCGTCACAAGTTCCTCATTAAGAACTCGCTGCCCCGCTCGCTCATCTTGAAATATGATTTCGTAAACTCAATCTATATTTCCAGCGAATTCGCTCGGTTCGATTCCTGCCGAGGAGAAGAATTACAGACAAAAACATGCTGCGCATGTTTTTTGTGTAATTCTAGTCTCCTCGGCAGGAATCGAACCTGCATCTAGCCCTTAGGAGGGGCTTGTTCTATCCATTTAACTACAAGGAGAATGCCCGTAGTATATCAAAAGTTGTACCTAAATTTGTTATACTTTACACATGGAAGCACTTATTGCATTACTACCTCCTGTGACACCACAAACAATCTACCCTTATGCTGTAATCGGTGGTTTCTTACCACCGATGTTATGGCTTGCTTTTTTCTTGCGTGAAGATAAAAAAAATCCAGAACCAAAACGTGTAATCCTTGGTTCATTTCTGTTTGGATGTCTCTCTGCCATATTTGCACTACCATTCCAAGGTCTATTTGCAATTCTCTTCCCTAGCGCAACACTCTTGGTGAGTATTATTATCTTCGCAACAGTTGAAGAACTCTCCAAATTCCTGTCAGTACAAATTTCTGCCATTAGAGACAGCGCGAACGATGAACCCATTGATCCTATTATTTATATGCTCACAGCAGCAATTGGATTTGCTGCTATGGAAAACACGCTCTATCTTATTGATTATCTTAATGATTTTGATCTTCTCAATTCACTACTAGAGCGAGGTAAACGATTCTTTGGTGCGACTCTCTTACATATTATCTCATCTGTATTTGTTGGTATATCACTCACGCTCTCATACGGCAAAAGAAAACACTGGAGACCCCTACTCCTGCCTATTGGTTTGGCATGTGCGGTTGCATTACACTCATTATTTAATATTCTGGTTACGGGAACTGGATCAAAAGATACACTGTTTGGGTTTGCACTTGTGTGGATTGCGTTTATTGTCACACTTGTTGGTCTAGAATTCCTTAAAGACTATATTCGTGAATATCTGCAAAAACGAGAACTCAAAATCAAACAACAAGCTGGTGAGCCGTTAGTGAGTAACCCATTTGGAAAGCTACCAGACACCAAGTAGAGATGATACAATAATTACATTAAAGAACTATAAATATATGAAAGCATTTTTTGAAAAACTAACTGGTGGAGATGACAACGAAGTTGAATTCGAAACACACATGGGAGGTGACGCAGAGACATACGAACAATGGGTAGAACCAGAGGAAGACGAAGAGCTGGCAGTTGATGTATATCAAGACCAAGATAACCTGTACGTAAAAACATTTATTCCTGGTGTTGCTCCACAAACACTAGATATTGATATTACACGAGATATGATTACCGTTCGTGGACAAAAGTTTAAAGAAACTTGAGTTGAAGATGAAGATTATTTCCAGCGGGAACTACAGTTTGGAACATTCTCTAGAAAAATTTTACTACCTCGAGAGATTGATATCGATCATGCAGAAGCACATTCAAAAGATGGACTCATGACACTGGTACTTCCCAAAGTAGACAAAGATAGAAAGTCTAAACTACAAGTTAGATCAAACTAATATAAAACATAGAGCCAAGAGGCTCTATGTTTATTTTCTATAATTAAGATGTAGTCTTCTGTTCTGCTCATGTCCTCCGTTAGTTTTTGCGTAATAGAATTTTCCATCAAATCCTGTGAGATAAAACAAGTTGTCAGTCACTATCGGCTCAAGGGTTGCTCTAATTGAGTCGATACTAGGGTTCCCAATTGGTCCTGGAGGAAGACCTGTTTTTTTATAAATATTGTATGGTGAGTCTACCTCAAGATGACTCAGTAGTACGCGCGGTAGATGTTTTTGGAAAATATACGAGAATACCGCATCTGCTTGAATCGGAATACCTACATCAACCCTCTTCCATAAAACACCAGCCACATTTTGCTTTGTCTCATATGAAGCTGAACCCGCCTCGTTCTCTACCAGTGAAGCCATGGTGAGTATTTCGGGCAAGGAATATTTTGAAGATGCGATCAACCCTTGTAATGGCTCAATCTTTTTTTCAAAATTCCTCTCCATAATTCGCAACACATCTTCTTCTGTTGCATTCTGTGGAAAGAAATATGTGTCTGGATATAAATACCCCTCTTTATTCTCTGCGCGTATGAGACTCAAAAACGTATCAGTATCAACCTCTGGTAAGACTCGAGCTATTGCCGGCGCAAACTGATATGCTGCATGCCCCTCCAAAATAGTAACGCGTTCTGTTGGTACTTCAAACGATCCATTAATGATTTTTGATACTACTTCTTCAACACGAATTGGTTCTGTGAAATAGTATGTACCAGACTTAATCTGATCTTGCCTGCCGGTGATATACACCCCTAGCTTAAAAAGATCTGCTGATGAAATAATTTGTTTCTCCTCAAGTTGTGTTGCGACCTTACTGAGTGAGCTACCTTTTTCTATCTCAATGAATTGATTAGTGGCAAAATTCTGTGGTGCTTCTGCGACGATAAAATATATATACGCACAAATAGCAGCTACAACAAGTAGCCCTACCAAAACAATAATACTCGTATATTTGATAATTTTTCTCATATAGTTAGGTTGGTAGGTTCGCTGGTGCTTGCCCTGTAGTTGATTCAATTCTTTCAAATGTTGGTGTTTGTGCTACTTGTCCTGGTAAGTGAAATAACGTTGCCATTTCCTCTGAACTCATAACAAACGTTACAAGACCTTTCTTTCCATGCGGATAATGTTCAATATCATCATGCAAATATGTCCTGCGACGATAATTATGAAACATATCATCGTTAACGCGTTTTTTCTTTTTACCACTCCGGTCTTGCCATGGAAATGTGTACGAAGGAATTAATCCTGGACGCAAGTCATTATAAATATCTCCTGATGAATACTGTTTAAATAGACTACCCATCATATGGTTTACACTCCCTCCATTAAAATGTTCTTTAGGTGCAACGTACATACTTCTAATACCCACATCCCAGGCCACTTTCGATACGTTCTCTTGAATGATCTCCATCGCCAACTTATCAGCTCGCGTCATGTCACGCGTAGTATCTGTTTCTGCTGTTTTATATTTTGCACGGATTTTATCAACCAGCTCTTGAGCTTCCTTTGCCCAAAACTCCTTTTTCTTTCCTGTTAACATGATCCAAAAATTCTTATGAATTTCTTTCGTATCAAACTTTAGGTTACCAAACGTAAGTACTGCAAAGAATGCTTTAACACGATCAAAAAATGAAACTTTTGATGTCTTGTGGTCTTTGTGTCCACGCGCAACAAGTTGAACCCACATTTGTTCGTGTGGACCAATGTTAGACATTACCTCAATGGTTTGTGTGATTGGATCTATCTGTTCCTCTGGTTCTAATCCTCCTCTATCAAACCCATGATGTCTATATGTTTTGATAGGAATAGGGTCTTCTTTTGCTAACTTAAACTCAAACCCATATGCCTTGTGTGTATCCCAAGAAAAATTAAATTTAGTGTAATCTCGAACTTCTACAAGCTCAACATCTGGATACTGTGCGTAAAAGTGGGCTTCTATACGTTGTTTATAATCTCGTTGTGCCCATACATAAAAGTGAACTTCACCTCCAATGGAAGCCATTTCAAATGAGTAGTATGGTCTAGATTTACCCGTTGTCATCCACGTAAACCATTCACCACCAGCTGGTTCAAACAGACCGTTAAAGACCAGTTCCATAGCAAGTGGTGTTTTTCTCACTTCCCTCGGGGTTCTAATTTCAAGTAAAATCCTGTCTCGGTCTAATTGAAATTTCTTTCGTAAATATCCAGTCCATGCCCAATATGCTTCGGGAACAAACCAGAACACAAAACAAAACCCTCCAAAGAGAAACATGTAGTAGATGATATCTCCAACAAGTAATGGGTCCATAATGTTATAAGTATAACAAAAGAGCAGACTGTACAGCCTGCTCTTTTGTTAGTAACAACTATTTTTTAAGTGAATATTTTTTAGTTGCTTTATCTTGTGTAAAGAGTTTTTTGTTTTTCAAATTGATTTTGATTGTTGATTCTTTAACCATTTTCCTTTCTAAAACAGCTTTGATTAGGTCCTCTTCAGTCATTGATTTCTTTTTCTTAAGAATCTCAGCAACAAGTTCAGCTACGGTTCCTCCGTAGAATCCCCATTCTGATAGTGCATACTTACCTCGTCCTACTAGATCAAATCGTTCATCCTTGATAAGTTCATTGTGCATAGTTGCGACATTAATTCGTTTTCCAAATCGCTCACCTGTTAGTTCTGCAATTTCTCTAAAGTGCATAGGTACTTCTGCGTCTCGCAATACCAAGTACGCCATGTCTCTCACTCCACGAGTCTTAATGTTTGAAGAGTCTGCTCGCCCCCATTGTCCAAGTGCGTTCTTGTCAATTTTCTTTGAAATTTCAAGCCATCGTCGTGCAAGATCTTTGTTTACTTGACCCTCAACACGATCGTGCTCAATTTTATCTAAGAATCTAGAGATAATTTCATCTTCAGAGATAATTTCGTTGTTATCTAAATCTTTATATAGATGTTTTAGAGATTGCTTAATCTCTTTGTGGTTATTGTGGTTTGTGTGCCATGTTTTATGAAAGTGATCATCCTCTTTCATGTCAACAAATGGATTAGCTAGGTCAAGGAGTAGGTATAAATGATTTTCTGAGTTCTCATCAGGAGAAACGGTATCTAACAAGTGTAATTCTTGAGCGATACCTCCAAGAGAGTCTAGTGAGCGCTCTAGTTCTGCAACTGCGTGCTGAGCATGAGCAATAAATGCTTCACTCTCTCGAATTTGTTGTTTCGCTAAGTTTTCGATTTGTCGAACCCGTTCTCGTGTAATTCCATATGAATTACCAATAGCTTCTAGTGTTTTTGAACCACCTTTAAGACCATAACGTTTTTCAATAACGTCTCGTGATCTGTCTGGTAGGTCAACTAGGATCCTTTCTGTAACCTCTTTTGGGTTAAAACTTACAATTTTCATAATATTTTTTATTTATACCATTTATTTACCAAATAACAATAACATCCTTTTGTCAAATTGACAAGTCCTTATCCACACTTGTTCGCCACTAATGTATTTAAATAATACCAAATATTTTCAACATAAAGAATAGGTAGAATACCAGGAACATAAGCCCTTCCCAGATGTAAATTCTCATTGCCATACTAGCAATAATAAATGTAAGTGTACTTACCGCAAGCATAGGCAATCCTATAAGTAGTGTTCTCTCGTCAAGTGGAAGGTCTGTAAAAATACCCACGGTACCAACAATCATCAACATGTTGAATACATTTGAGCCAAATACATTACCAAATGCCATATCTGTCTGTCCTCTCATTACTGCTTTAACTGAAACAAGAATCTCTGGTAGAGACGTTCCCACAGCAATTGCTGAGATTGAGATAACACCAGGTGAAATATTAAAAATTTCAGAAATCGCAATCACTGATTCAATAAGATAGTTTGCTCCAAGTCCTAACAGGATTGAACCTAAAACCAAAAATACGTAATCCTTGATTGTGATTTCGTTCACCGGCTCCCCTGCTGCTTGAACATCCACGTCTTCTCGATGGAATAATAGATATGAAAAATACACAATAAAAGAGAATGTCACCAACAAAGCTTCTAACTGAGTAATAATCCCATCATATGATACTCCCAGGAACAATACGGTTGAGAGCATGAGTAGTGATACCTCAAGATTTACTAGGTTTTTAGTTGAGACGATCTTTTTACCCACAATCGCTGAGAGTCCTGCAACAAGGAGAATATTTGCGATATTTGATCCAACTGCGTTAGCAACTACAATTTCTGACTCCCCTGAGAGTACAGCAGCCACAGAAGATGCTAATTCAGGGAGCGAGGTACCAATACCAACGATCAGAGCACCGATAACAAACGCCGGTAGTTTGAAGTATTTTCCGATTCGTTCTGCACTACCTAAGAGAAAGTCTGCTCCTTTTACAAGAGATATAAGTGATATAAGAAAAATCCCGATCCAAATCATTGATGTCATAATGCCGACATTGTATCAAACTACCATTAAAAAATCTTTCAAGTTTTTTACCTTTAGTTAGTTGTTCTCATTGAGCCTCGAATATCGAATTTTGGATTTACTTTTTTACCAGGATTGAAGATGTCTTCTGGATCAGCTGCGTGCTCGAATGCAACAAATAACTCTAATTCTTCCTCTGAAAAGATTGTGCCCATAAATGGAGTCCTCATAATTCCATCATTATGCTCCCCACAGATATTTCCTTTGTGTTTTTCAGCTAATGTATAGAACTCGTGTGCAATTTTATATAACCGTTCGGGTGTCTCGGGATTAGTGAAATCAAACGATGGGTAAAAATGAAAATGTCCGTTGCCACCATGTCCATGTACCGCATACTGTAAACCATGTTCATCAAGTTTTTCTTTAACTGATTTTAGGAAACCAGGAATTTCTGCTGGTGGTACCACCATGTCCTCCAAAAATGCTGCCGGACGATTATCTTCAGGTGTTAGTTTCGCGAGTGAATAACTAGAACCACGAATCCTCCAAAACACATCTTCTTGTGCATTCTCCTTGATACGTAATGCTTTGATGTCATCTTTTTCTAAGCTCTCAAGAACGTTACATACCTGTTTATTTGTATTTGATTCTTTGTCTCCATCAAACTTAACCATCAAAGTAAATGCTGGGACCTTTCCCTTTAGCTTCGTAAAGAATGTTGTGTAAAGTCGTACTAAAAACATGACGTATGAATCCTTGGTATCTACGAAAAATTGTTTAAAAAATCCTGGATGCTTGAGTGCAAGCCTGTACGACTTGTCATCAAAAAGCTCAATATTGTACGGATCATGTTTTAACAGTTTCAAGATAATATCTCCCATCTTATCTGTGTCATAAACTGGAACCAACAACAAATCAGATTCTTTTGTTTTTCGAATCAGACGGAGAGTGATACTTGTCACAATCCCGATGGTCCCTTGTGAACCACATAGTGCGTGAACCATATTTATTGTCCCTTTTCCTGCAATAAAATTCTTGACAGAATCTGCCTGTAAGACATCCCACAATTCATATCCTGAAGAATTCTTGGATGAATCAGGTTTTGTTTTTTTAATTCCACTAAAATCAGCCTGGATCTTCTCCCACATAAATCGATATAGATCTCCTACTGAATCTTCTCGTACTAACTCAACCTCTAGTTCTTTATAATCAATCTCTTTAAATACATGATGGACTCCGTCATGCATTACTACCTCTAACTCATTAATAAATTCTGAGGTGTGTCCATATTTGAGTGAGTTTGGCCCAGCTGCGTTGTTTGCAACCATTCCTCCAATAGTACAAAGTCGCCATGATGATGGAAATGGTGGGAAAAATAGGTCATGTGCTTCTGCAGCGGCTTTAATATCTCGAAAGTATGTTCCTGGTGCGACACGCAGTGTCGCACCTTTATCTGTCATTTCAAACGCCTCCATTCCTGACAACTTGGTACTGTCCAAGATAATCGAATCATTGAGTGACCCTCCCGAAAGACCTGTCCCTGCGGCTCTCACAGTAAGAGATATGTGTGGGTACTCTTTGGTGTATTCCCCCACTGTTCTCACAATTGTCTGAACTTCTTCCCGTGTATGTGGGATCACTACCATTTGCGGCGTCACTGAGAAAATAGATTCATCAGTTGCATACTTAGCTAACACCTCCTTATCTGTTGAGATGTCAATTCCAAGCTCTCGTAATGTTCTAGCAACTTTGGTGTACATACAATAAAATAAGTTAGTAATTATTTGTACATGTTAGTATAACAAAAACATGAAACAGACTGTTAAAAACTTCCTAGAGACACATAAAAAACGTATTTCACCCCTTTTATTTCTAGGTGGTTTTGTGTTTGATTTATTTACTCTTACACAAGTTGATCTGCTCTATGACAACATGGTACTACTCGGTCACCTCCTAATTATCACTTTCAGTATCTACTTAATTCACCTTGGAAAACGTCATCAAGTATTTCCAAATATTCTTGAAAAGATGATTATGTTTGCCCCCTTTACTCTGGTTTTTTCGTTTGGAGGTATTTTGAGTGGGTATGTAATCTTTTATACCAAGTCAGCATCTCTTGTATCTAACTGGCCGTTCCTATTAGTGTTATATGCACTCTTCCTTACCAGCGAACTGGTATTCAATAAGTTCCAACAAACACTATTCCAAGTGGGTATGTGGTTTGCAGCAACTCTCTCCTTTTGCATTTTCTTTGTACCAGTAATGGTACGTGCAGTAAACCCATGGGTATTTTTAATAAGTAATGTAATTAGTATATTTATTGGTTGGCTTTTCATACACCTACTTATCAAAGCGTACAACCCCACAAAAGAATACCTCCCTTTTATTAAAACCATGTTTATCTCTATTTCATTTGGATTTATTGCGCTTTATTTCTTGAACGTAATTCCTCCTATCCCTCTCTCTATGAAGGAAAGTGGCATGTATCACAACATATATCGAAATGATGCGAACGAGCTCGTCGGAGAGCGTCCAGAAAACACGTTGTGGCAACGAATCTTCCCTATTGATAATGTCACCATCAAACAAGGAACGACTCTGTATGCATATACCTCTATCTATTCACCTGCAGGTATTGATACCTATGTAAATCACATATGGGAGTATAAAGATACAAATGGAGTATGGAATGAATTTAATAATGTGTCGTTTAGTCTCACTGGAGGAAGAAACGACGGGTTCCGTTGGTATAGTTTTGCAAAACCCTTCGCTGGTGATTGGCGTGTGCGAACCACCACCCGTCATGGTCAAGAAATTGGAGTCATTTTCTTCTCTGTTTCAAACACAACATTAGAACCGATACTGATATCTGAAGTTCTCTAAAGACTCTTGCACTCTCTGTATTATTCGTGTATTCTACCTGCATTATGGCAAAACGAGCAACAGGTGTTGGAAACAACAAAACTTCCCGGTCAAAAAAGACTGCAAAACGACTAGAAATCAAGCGGCTTATGCTTGAAGCAAAAGCAGCAAAGAAAGGAAGAAAAGGAAGTAAAAAATAACAATAAAAAAATCGCACCTGGTGCGATTTTTCTTTTATAAATAAATGATTTTTAAATTCCTCTCTTTTGCATATTCTATTTCCTTTTTTGTACCTACTGAGCCTTCCCAACCTTGAAGCACATACACCTCTTTTACTTTACCTGAATACAATAATCCCTTATAGAAAATAGGAAACTTAACCTTGTAATCATGTGGAGCACCCTCAACATAGTCATCTAAATAATCTAATTGAGAAAAAACAACAACTCCTCTCTTTCTTAGATCGGATATTGTTTCATTAAAGGTTCTTAGATTAGACTCTTTATCTCCACTAAATATTGGACCAATCACCATTGAGCAATCCTGTGACATATTTTTGAGTGCCTCTATCAAAAGTGAGGTATAAAATGTTTTTGATGTATCCATATAACTTTGTGATCCCACGGGGAATCGAACCCCGGTTTCCCGCGTGAGAGGCGGGTGTCCTAGCCGCTAGACGATGGGACCAATAGATCCAATCTTACAAGCAGCTAGGACACGAGGAATAATCTTTCCATGTTTTCAAGATATATAAACAAATAGGCTTTGCTCATACTTCTCAAATCCTAGCCGCTAGACGATGGGACCAATTAGCTAAGCGATTCTAACAAACTACTTACTAAAAATACAGTCTCTTTTTGTTATACTCTATGTATGAATAAAAATATTAGTATCACAGGACTTGTACTTATACTCCTTGGGGCGTACTTTATTTTAGGAAACTTTATAGATCTTAGTTTCTTAGGAGAATACATCGCATGGAGTTATATCTGGCCTCTCATTCTTATTATTATTGGAGTAAAGATGGTGATAAATAAGTAACAAAAAACCCGCGCTGTGCGGGTTTTATATTTTAAATATCCATAGATGCCATCTTTTTGATACGTACATGTGAATCATTCTTGAGAATGGCAATAGCTTTCTTGAAACGTTTCCCTCTCATTGCTGCAAGTAAGTATCGAATCATCTCCTCCTCATGTTTTGCGATCCTACACAGCTCAGCAACTGGAGTCTTTGGGTTAATTATTCTCTGGTGCGCATGCTTATCTTCAACAAGCGCAGCCATTACAGCCCCAGTCATTACTGGATTAGCAAACTTCCCTTGCACGTCAAGAATCTCTCTAGATTCTGGCCAAATATGATCAAGTAATTTAGGCATATGTGCCTCCTTGTAATAGTGCTATAAAAACAGTATATCCTATTTCACCGTCACTGACTTTGCGAGGTTACGAGGCATATCTGGATCATGACCTCGAAGAAGAGCAAAGTGATAGGCTAATATTTGAATAGGAATCACAGAAACAAGTGGTTGTGCCATCTCTGCATCTGGAACACGTAACCAATGATCAAATACTTCATGTTCTCCTGTTGAGATACCGATGATTACTGCTCCTCTTGATTTTAATTCTATTGCATTTGAGATTGTCTCTTGGTCATCTCCCAGCACAATACAAGGTGTCCCCTTCTCTATGAGTGCAATAGGACCATGTTTGAGTTCCCCTGCGGCGAATCCTTGTGCATGAATATATGAGACTTCTTGAATCTTAATTGCTGCCTCAAGAGCCATGGGATACAAAGATCCTCTCCCGATAATAAATAAATTTTCATTATCCTTAAATTCCTGTGCGACTGACTCAATGTGCTCTTCATATCGTGGGTTAATCATGTCGTTGATGTTTGCTGCTGCCCCCAGCAGAATTCCCAACCCCTTATTAAACGTGTCTGCATAAGCATGAGCAAGTAAAAAACCAATGGTCATCTGCCCTGTTGTTGCTTTGGTCGAAGCCACGGCTTTCTCTGGACCAACTTTCACAGGTAACGCTACTTTGGAAGCTCTAGCGAGTGACGACGAGGCGACATTGGTGATTGATAACACTGTTGCGTCCACTGACTCTGCGTACTCAACAACCTCCATAATGTCTGCAGTCTCACCAGATTGAGAGATACACACTATTGCAGTGTTTGCTCGCACAAACGTCTTAAACGCGTCCATTTCTGATGCTGCGACCACATTCACTTTTTTACCAGCAATCTGTGCAAAAAAGTATTCTGTCGCCATCGCCGCCTTATGTGCTGTTCCACACCCAATAATATAGATACCTCCAGCTTTTTTAAGTGCTTTGATAAACTCGTCTACCTGATCCCTCTCCTGGTTAATTGCCCGAGCAATGGTTTCTTTTTGTTCAAGAATTTCTTTGATCATAAAATGTGGGTGCTCACCTTTATCAGCTGATTCAAAATCCCACTCTACTTCAATATTTCGTTTTGTTATTTTTTCTCCTGTGTGCAGATCCCAGAAATCAACATCAGTATTATATAAATACGCCATTTGATTATCATCAAGATAATTCACCACATTTGTTTTCTCTAAAAAAGCAGGAATGTCTGATGCGATAAATGTCTGTTCATCACCTCGTCCTAGAATTAATGGTGATCCTCTTCTCACTGCCCAGATTCCCGGTGTATCATCAAACATTACCAAAATTGCGAACCGTCCCTCAATGTTTTGAACTGCGGTTGTTAGCGCTTCCTCGGGAGACACTCCTTTTTGCAATTCTAAATAAATAAGTGCCGCAATCACCTCGGAGTCGGTTTCTGATTTGAACTCTATCGTGTCTTCTAATTTTGTTTTGTATTCTAAATAATTCTCAAAGATTCCATTGTGAACAACTACCACGTTACCGACACGATGTGGATGTGAATTTTCAAGTGTCACTCCTCCATGAGTTGCCCACCTTGAGTGCCCCACAGCTTCGTGTGCAAGAGATGTAGCAAGTTCTCCATCTGAAATCTTACCCACTTGCTTAGTTATCTCAATACCCTCATGGGAACGTAACGCAACACCCCACGAGTCATATCCACGATATTCGAGGTTCTTGAGCCCCACAAATACATTATCTGCTGCATCTGTTACTGTTCCTGTTATTCCAAAAATTCCACACATAGTTATTTGATTATATGCTGCCCTGTGCATTTTTATGAAATGAATCTGTGTACAAAAAAATACTCATTTAATGAGTATTTTATTTTCCTGAAATAAGTAATACAAACTCTCCTTTTACTTTCCCTGGATTTTCTTCAAAATATGTTTTTACCTCCATGGCAGTTCCCCGCACTACTTGTTCAAACATCTTAGTCAATTCACGCCCGATCACTACCTCTCTGTCATCATGTAATAATTCAGTCAGTGACTCTAGTGTCTTGGTTATCCTGTGGGGAGATTCGTATGCAATTGAGATACGGTGATTACCCTCCATTTCTACGAATAATGTTTTCCTTCCTTTTTTGTGTGGAATAAAACCAAAGAAGGTAAATTGATTCCCTGAGAATCCTGACACAGAGAGTGCCGTAATTAATGCTGACGCACCAGGAACAGGAATGACTTCTACCTCGAGATTTTGTGTGGTGATTAAATCAATAAGTTGTACACCTGGGTCAGAAATAGTAGGTGTACCCGCATCAGAGACAAGTGCGAGCTCTTTACCCTCACGTAGCAAGTCAAGAATTTTATCACTCTTCGCCAATTTCGAGTTTGCATGATATGAAATCATATCTGCCTTAATTTCATAATGGTGCAACAACTTTCCTGTCACACGAGTATCTTCACACAAAACAACATCCGCTTCACGCAAAGTTCTTAATGCACGCAAAGTAATGTCTTCTAAATTCCCAATAGGAGTTGCAACGATGTATAGTTTTGCTGTCATGGATGAAGTATAGCAAAAGCCCGACATAAAGCCGGGCTTTTTTATTGCCATGGACGAGTCTTATTATCATGCCTGTTATACCAACGATATCCAATTACACAACACGCACTTACAGCAACCACGATCAAAGCAAAAAATTGAGGTAACGATAAACTACTGAAAAAGTTTCCAAAAAAATTTCCCATATCAGCCTCCTAGCTATTTTAATAGTATACCCACCAAGGCACCTCTCTATATCCTACATGTCGTGACGATTTAGGCAATTACAAAGAGTGGATATATTCTAGTACTTCCTCTGGATGTATTGCTGGTTTTACTTTACTCCAATGTTTAATAACTTTCCCATTCTGTCCAATTAAAAATGATTCTCTTGAGATCCCCATATACTTTTTCCCATACATAGATTTCTCGATCCATACCCCATATTTTTCACATACTTTTTTATCTTCATCTGACAGTAAATCAATAGCGAGAGATTCTTTCTCGCAGAACTTGACATGTCGGTCAACTGAGTCTGCTGACACTCCAAATACCACTACTCCTGCTTTTTTGAACTTTTTAATTCTTTCTGAAAAGCCTATCCCCTCCAGGGTACACCCAGAGGTCATATCTTTTGGATAGAAATAAAGCAATACCATATGTTGTTTTAGTTCTTTTGTTAATGAAACTTTCTCTCCGTGTTGATTAGGTATAGTAAATTTTGGTGCTTGTTTGTTTTCCATAATCTTTATATTTTAACACCGTTTCATCTATGGTAAACTCGTACTTGTTCCGTGCCGCCTTAGCTCAGTTGGTAGAGCGCATCCATGGTAAGGATGAGGTCCGCAGTTCAATTCTGCGAGGTGGCTCAAAGAGAAAGTCCGCAAGGGCTTTTTACTTTGTGTCACCTCAATGAGTAAATTTATTTACTCATGTGTAGAATTGCACCACAAGAGCATTCCCGATTTTATGAATAAAATCTAGGTCAAAAAAGTGAATATACACGAACAACGTGAGTGTCTGAACGTCGGGACAGCGAGTTCTTATAAGCAAAGCGAATTTGACCTGGCGTCCATTCTGCGAGGTGGCTCAAAAAAACAACCGCGCCCTGGGGCGCGGTTGTTTTTAGATTTACAGCAATTGCTGAAGTTGTGAATTAATCATATCGTAATTAGGAACAGTCCTATATACATCATCACCATATTGAATATATACCGATGGTGTACCTTGTACTTCTCCAGAAACAGCATCAAAAACATTTTGTATGTATTCGAAATCCTCTTCTGCATAACACTCTCTAAACTCATCACTGTCTACCCCAGCCCTATTTGCAAATAGTGTCAGACTATTTTCCAGATCAGCACCTCGTACTGAATGAACGAAATCGTTTGCAAATACTTCATCGATAAAATCATAATACCCATCTGTATCACCCAAGTACCCTGCACATTCTGCACCAAGAGCGTACTCCGTAGCATTTTGATGAATCTCGTTGGTAAACGGTTTGTCGAGTGGGAATGGTCTTAGCACAAAACCGACTTCTTTATTTTTATATTCCTCAACTAAATTAGTAAATACATCATCATGAAACCGTTTACAAAATGGACACTGTTGATCAATGTAAGCAATGATATTAATGTCAGCAAGTTCATCCCCCAATACATAATCTTCATATAACACTACAGATATGTTATCTACTTGATCAGTAGTGCTGAACACTGAGATGTTCGGGTTATCTATCTCCTCTAATTCAGCCAACTCTTCGAACAGATCAATAAGATTAATATAATCTCGAGGAGCGTTTGGTACTGTACCCTGTCCAAACTGGTTACTCATTTCAACATTCACTTCAATTTGAGTCGTTCCAAGATCTGTTCGTTCAGTTTGAGAGAAATCCAGGTCAAGATTTAGTAATTTTAGGCTCTCCGTCACATCGACAGAAAGTTCTAACGAATCTAACGCATCTCCAAATATCTCTGCAACTTCCACCAAGTCAGACACTTGGTAATCTACCAAGCCCTCATTTGACTCATTGAGTGCACGCGTAAGGTCTTCAAAATTATTAAGATCAAACCTGATGTCATATGTGTATACCTCTTCTCCTTCACTTCTAGTGAGAACTGTATTTTGCTCTTGAGAGGAGGTGTCAATTGCGTAAAATGGGAACATATCATATGCCTCGACCTGTGCGTCTGGGCTGAACATTTGATCGAAAGCTTCTTCTAGTACGTCTTCAAATTCTTGCTCACTTTCTACATCTACAAGTTTGCTCAACTCATCAAACTCGATACCAATCCACTCTCCAAAATAGTCGCTGTACTCAGCTGGAATCGGAAATAGATCTGTTTCTTCAGCTCTTACAAACATTCCCTCTCGAGATAATAATATCTCAGCCTCTATTTCTCCCTCACCTGAAGCCAAGAAACCTAAATCATATGCCACATCACCTCCAATAAACATATATACCTCTTCTTTTTCAGCATCTACCACTGACTCTATTCCTAACGCCATCTCTCCGTATGCAACACCATCAGTTGCCTTCAGTGTGATCACAATATCTTGTTTGTATTTATCGATGTCTCCGTATGTTGCCCGCAGTACATCACGAGTAAATTCAATATCACTTTGTGTATCAACTGATACCACTGGGGCTACTCCAACTTCTCCCTTTTCAAATGAAAAATTATAAGACGAATCACCCACTGTCTTGCCTGCAGGACTTATAACATGCTTATCAAGATAAAATTTATACTTCTCTTCAAATGCAGCAACTGCAGCATCTGTAAGCGGTCCGTAATAACCAGTTGTTGGACCTGTGTATACACCCTCTCGTGTTAATAGTTTTTGTAACTCAATAACTTGTGTTCCTCTATCACCAATTCTCAGTGGTTGAGTAGACTCCCCTCTATCTTTCAAAATAAGTGAATACCCCTCGTACACTCGCTCTTCTAAGATAGCATTGAGTTGTCCGGTTACTCGTGTTATCTCTGCTCGTAATAACTCTACCTGTTCATCGCGCGTAAGTTCTGCAAACACCGATGACAGTGGTGAGAAGAAAAATGCAATAAGCATGAATAATGATGTGATTCTTTTCATATATAACGGCTAGATTGTAATATTTTGAGTATAACAAAATTCTGCTATCATTACAGAATCATGGAATTACTTGCACTTATACTTAACACATCTGGTACACTCCTTATCGCATATGCAGCACTTAATGTTCATCATCGCTTTAGGCATGAACATAAAATTGATGAGGCTGTATTTAAGGCAATGAAATATGAGCACCAGGTGGGATGGGTTGGTATTATATTAATTCTTATTGCGTTTATTTTAGAGATACTATTATTTATTGGATAAAGAAAAAACGGGCGTACGCTCATTTTTTTTATATAGTATTAAGTTTGAATGTAAAATAGTAATTTAGAAAGTACGTACCTATACTTACAAATACAGCGATAATAACCCTTGATACCAGATAATGAAACGTCCACACATCAACAGCAAGAAACATACAAATACTGGTCGTCAATACTCCTAAGACTGCAAAAAAAATAAAAAATAAATATCCTTTTTTGAGCTGTATCTCTGAGCCGGCAAAAGCATATTTTCGGTTTAGTAGGTAATTTAAGGTCGTCATTAAAGAAAAAGAAACCCCGGCAGCAAGAAATTCTCTTAAAAAAAGAAACTCAACAAATATAAAAAGTAGAAGCAAGTCGAGTAGAAACGTAATTATTCCCACACCTAAATATTTCCATCCTCTATTCATCTCCTCTTGTGAAAAGAAATTTATTTTTCTTTTTTTGTATTCCATAATTCTTGGATCTTGATGTTCTTAGTCAATTGTAGGTATACGAAATATAAAAGAGCCACAGATGAGAACACCACTACAATTATAGAACCTTGAGAATCAGTAGCATTCGCGACTACGATTCCAAACAATGCCCACATTGCAACTGCTCCAAACCAGATGCTGTACCCCACTCTCTTTAATACTTCTGAGTGAACACAAATTATTCCAACCCATAATAACAATCCTAAAACCAAGTTCACCGTCACACTTGTGATAAGCCCATACTGCAAAATAATAGTGTGAATGTTCACAAACATCGCAATTGCTGTCCATGCAGCATATGGGAATAGTGCTTTGTGTGAAGCAACGGTCTCCCAGAGACCGAGAGATTCATCATGTTTAACCATGACTGCCTTACAAAGTGCAGCAGCAATAATAATTAATATTGGTACTGTTACCCACTTGAGCTCATCACCCGTTCCTGCAAAATATAACCATACTCCTGATCCAACAAACGCAACAAGTGCATACATTCTGTTTTGTTCAAGATATGTATTGTTGTTTCTTGGAACAACTTGATAAATTCCATACACAATTGCTAGCGTGTAAATAAGACCCCAAATTGAGAAAATAAATGGTGATGGTTGGGTATACGTAAAGAGGCCTCCATATGAGTCACCTGTAAATGCACCAATTGCTAATGTTGCACCTGCAACTACTTGCCCAACTGAAGCGAGCAATACCAGTATTGGTAATATTTTTTTAAACATAGTCCTATAATTTTAGTTAGCGTTCCACCTTTTGGTAAATTCGATCATCCACGCGACCTTCCCTGCCTCATCCACACCGGTAATAATTTCATTATGATCAGCAAGATAATGCTTCTGCATATCAAGCAACATATTCATTTCTACCTCATTCTCAAATATTTTTTCACAATCCAGACATTGTACTTGTTTCATACTTATCATATTACACTTCTCCCCATCGCTTATTAAACTCTGCCATCCATTTAGTCCTCTCCTCTTCATTTCCTTTATCCATTACTTCTTTGTGGTCAGACATGTAATGAGGCATCATCGCCTTCATCACATCTTCTGGTGTCTCTCCTGTAAATTGTTTTTCACAATCAATACACATAATTGTTTTCATATACTCTGATTATACATGAATCAATATCCTGCATGATATGCTTATTGATATGAATAAAAAGATTCAAGATATTACAGAACAGATTAAACATTCTCCTGAGAATAAGGTTTTTACAGACCAAGGCTGGGAACCCCTGTTTACTATCTCCCCATCGTCAAAAATTGTTATTATTGGCCAAGCGCCTGGTATTTATGCACAAACCTCAAGTATCCCATGGGATGACAAAAGCGGAGAAAGGCTCCGTGCGTGGCTTGGTGTAACAGCTGAAGAATTTTATGACCCACAGATAACAGCTCTTATTCCTATGGACTTTTACTACCCAGGAAAAGGAAAAACTGGAGATCTCCCTCCTCGAAAAGATTTTGCCGAAAAATGGCATCCTCAACTACTAGAGTTGCTCCAAGGTGATCCTCTTATCGTTTTAGTTGGGCAATATGCACAACATTATTATTTATCAGAAAATAAAAAACGTACTCTTACAGAAACGGTACGTTCTTATAAAGAATACTTACCGGATAATTTCTTTCCTCTTCCCCATCCTTCTCCCAGAAATAATATTTGGATGGCAAAGAATCAATGGTT
>CALLVB010000104.1 GCA_938010795.1 Minisyncoccota bacterium | reverse complement strand
CTCCAGTTTGTGGAGCTCCAACTAGCCAGTTATAGACATCAGTAATTGCGACCCAATAATCACCGGCATCAAGCCCAGTAAAGTCATAGTTTCCATTAACTGTAGTGGTTGTAGCCACTACCGTTTCATCACCTTCAAAAGTACCAATATTTGCACCATCATCTTCGTGTAGCACTACAGTAATACCATCAATACCAATTTCTGCTCCACCATCGTCAATTCCATTACCATTAAGATCACTCCAAATCCGATCACCAATATTCACTGGGATGATACCAAGTGTGAAGTGATCACCATCAGCAAACGAAACCCCACTAAATGTCACTGTTCCGTTTACCAACGAATCACCAGCCTCGACTACTGCACCTGTTGTAAAGTCGGTATCTGCATCAATAATAAGACCAAGTCTTGCAGCAGAGTTACTAGTGAGCCCCAAAGAAGAGATATCCATCATGACATCTACGGTGCCCACATCATTAGTCTTATCAACTCTCCAAGTTCTCTCAAGACGTGATACAGGACCTGTAGGTAAATTATTTGTAGTTTGAGTTAAAGCTCCACTGTCGTTACCCCACAACAAGAAATCTTTATCGTCTAAACTAGATGCGTTTCCTATCGTGACAATTGCATCACTATTTTGTGATTTTGATTGAGTTTGATTCAACCCTCCATCATTGTCTTTGGCGATCCCAGCAATATCATGATTGTAGCCAACCATTTCTGTCACAGCATCAAATACAACAGCCCCAGCCGCAGAAATATAGTTTGTTGCTGTTGCTTGATCAAGAGTAATACCATACTTAATAGCTAGGTATGATTCTACTTTTTGTCGATTTGAATCTGATACAGCACTATCGATAAAGATAACCTCTGCAATATCTCCGTCCAAGCTACCCCGATAATTATGTCGCCCTAATACCATACCTGTTTGCCAATTAAAATTAGAAAACCCTTTGTTACCAAATGCGACTTGTACTCCATCCGAATATACAGTTTGACCCACACCATTCTCAACGACCACTGAACCAATATGTGCGAAGTTGTCATTAAAATCAGCAACAGAAGTAACGGTTTGGTTACTCCATAATCGATTTGATAATCCTCCTCCTACTAGAGCAAAGTTTCTGTCATGTGCGCCTGCTGTTGGTGTAACTCCATGCACTGTCGTACTAAGTGAACCACTAGCATCTGTAGTTTTGTATACCACTAATTGTGCATAGTTTGTTTCTGGAAAATTTCGTGTAATTGCCAAATAATCATCACCACCGTCAAATCGTAGTGTTGGATTAAAGTTTAATTGGTCCGTCGTATCATTTTCATATGTGGGACGAGCAGTACCAGTTCCTATCGCGTCGTTACTACCTGATTGATCAGACCATGTACTCACAACACCTCCATCCGTTGATGTATCAGGTCCGTCATCAGCTTTGAGCCATACCGCAGCACCAACTCCTCCCGGTGCAGGTTTTGGTGGTCCAGCAAGAGTGAAGTGAACTCCGTCAGTCAAAGCAACTCCCGTAAATGAAATTTCATTTCCATTAAGTGCTGCTCCTGTTGTATAGACTGTAGCGTCAGAAAAGTCTCCGTCAGTATCGAGTAGTAATGCATAGTCACTGGCGGTAGCAATATCAAGTAGTGTCTGATCTTCAAGATCAAAAGATACCGTTACACTTCCCACATCACCTTCATGCTGTGCTTGCCACTCTCGAGCTATTCGTCCTGTAGCTGCGACAGGTAGTCCTGCAGTAGGTACTTCATTGCTCACAATTGTAATATCCCCCTCATCATGTGCCCATGTCAAAAATTCTAAATCATCAAGATCATTAAAACTATTACTACTATTTGTTCCTTCACCTTCCGCCTCAATAGTAACTAGTGATCCTGGATGTACTGAGCGTGATTTAATCTGTCCTAGTGCTGACCCATCATCACGACCAATACCAGCGATGTTGTGATTATACATACTTGCTCCGACAAGATCTTTATCCCACATCTCAGTAGTTCCATCACTTGCAAGATAATCTTTTGGTATTGTTTGATCTAATGTCAAACCATATTTAAGAGCTAAATATGAATCAACCTTGTGTTGATCAGTTGAAGAGAGTGCATCGTTATACAAAATAAACTCTGGAATATCTCCTTGATAGCGCCCACCCCAACGTCCCCGGGCTACCCATACTGGTTGATTGCCAAATAATGTCCCTCTCACGCTAGAGTGAATTGTTTCTCCATTCCAGTAAAGATTTGTTTGGTTATCATTAGCATGACTCGCACTATAGATATGTGGTATGTGTGTACTGTACGGTGTCGCAATAGCATTGATTCGACTAGAGTTTCCAAAACTTTCATAAATTAACTCGTTGACCCATGTTACATGTGAGTTTGAGTTACCTCCAATTCTCCATGAACCAGTTTCATTTGCATTTACTACGTTTTCATTTTCTTGTGCTGCAACCATAAATGCCTGTCCTGCTGTCCACCCATTAACAATATTTCCAAAGTTTAGATACTCAAGAGCCGAAACCCCTTGGAATGAAACCGCTGGATTAAAGTTTAATGCATCAGATTCAAGATCTGGAGTTCCTACCACTGTTGGTGAGACACCCGCACTACTAGCCCATGCGGTTATAGGATTTCCAACTACTCCACTATCAGCCTTTACCCATGCAGCCAGTCCAGTTGTTACACCTCCAGGCCCATTAAATGGTGCATCCTTAGCAACAGTAAAAAATTCACCGTCATTAATTTCTGTGGTTCCGTTTGTTCCAAGTGTCACTGTTACCTCTCCACTAGCATTAAGTGACCCAACTGCACGCGCACTTGTAGAGAAATCTCCATCAGCATCAACATACAACATCCACGTGTCATCAAACCCGTCAAATTTCATATTAATTGATGAGACTGAGCCAGTATTTTCTAACTTCCATTCACGTAAAATTCCATCACTAGCACCAGATGGTAGCTCTGACTGTTGCATAGTAGTAGCAAGTCCGTTCGATCCAACCACTACAAACTCTCCGTTAGATAGTGAACCACCGTGTGTACCATTTGCACCTGTAAAATTGGTATCTGTTGAAAGAGTAAGAATAGCGCCAGTGTTTACTGATTTTGAAATTTGCTGAGTAAGAGCTGATCCATTATCAGTTCCGATACCTACTATATTGTCTGAATATACCGAAAGGTCATATATATCTACTCCTGTTGAGCTCTTGTACGTACCTGCAGAATCATCTAGAGTAATTCCATATTTCAAGGCAAGATACGATTGAATCTTGTGTCGATCAGTTCCTGCAGCCTGCAAGGCATCATATACAACTACTTCTGATATCTTCCCATCAAAATGTAGATCTTGACCCGCACCATTTTGACGTGCGCCCACCATCATTCGATTCCCATCAAGATTGGTAACACTTGTTGGATTGGCGCTACTTACTTGAGTAGTCGGTCCCGCGTCAACCTCCATCACTGTTGATCCTACTTGACCAGCAGGACTTGTCTGCCAGTTGTACAGATGTGGATCAAGAATTGATCCAGCGAAACTTTTGAGCCTGTTACCGCTATTATCCCGTATTACGATTTGATTAGTACTTGCTTGATCAAACACCCACAATCTATCAGCAGTTCCGAGATTATTACCTAAGTAGAATGCACTCCCATTTCCTGTTATGTCTCGCTCGGACACAATAAACACCTCAATTGGATTTGTTCCTGTTGCGCTTCCCATATCTGCATCATTGGTAGTCCCATCAAGCCCTCGATCAATTTGTAGTAAATCGAGCTGTGAAGCGTTAAAGTCGAGTGCTGGGTTAAAGTTTGTTGCATTTGTCACAAAGTTTGGCTGCTTGCCTGCAGTAGATTGTCTGTGATGGTTCAAAATCAAAGATTGATCGAGCCATGACTCAACCACTGAACCATTAGTTGCCACAGTAGCTCCTGTGTCCGTGTATACGCCACTATCAGCTTTGAGCCATAGTTGTAAATCTGTGAGAACCCCTCCAGGTGCTGCGACCTCAGCTTCGTTAAATACAATTTCCCGGAAATTCTGAGAGTTACTCTGAAAATTAGTAAGCTCAACAGTCTTTACGCCTAAAATATCGCCAGCAGGGTCTGTAATATTTACTAGGTTTGGGACCGATACACTTCCGTTTCCTACTGTTCCTGGAAAGGTGTATGTATACACTGCTACATCAGAAGAATCTTTAAAAACCATCTGCGCTTCTGCAATACGATCTCGACAACATCCAGTACGATTATAAAAATCAGCACTTTCAATGTTTACTGGGGTTGCAAACGTCATGGTGATCGTCTTTCCGACTGCATTACTCGGATGAACTTGATAATCATTCACTCCACTAGTTGAAGTATCTCCGTCATTGATCCGAGATAACGCACCATGCGAGTAGGTAATTCCATCATCTGTAGCGACGTACACTAAGGGAGCTGCCAGTGCTACTTGTGTATCTAATGGACCAAAAGAAATACCTTCAAAAATATACTGTCCGTATGGAAAAAAAGAAAAGAGTGCAATAAGTAAGACTAATAACACTTGTTTTAATGAAAAAGAGACTAACGTAGAGGTCTGATTCCTCAGGCTACTAAAAGAATGCATATATGTAATGACTTAACTACTAAATAAAGTACAAACTACTGGTTTGTTAGTCTCATTCTACACGGATTAGTATGTTTTTCTAAATATTCTTGTACACAGTGACAAAAATAATAAAGGGTTGTGTAGTCAAAAGAGGTTTCTAATTAGCTATTAATCTACATCACATAAAGAAAAACACCCGTTCGGGTGTTTTTCTTTATGTGATAGTAAAAATTATTTTTTAGCCATCAAATCTCGAATTTCTGTAAGAAGTTCTTCTTGAGTTGGAGCTTTCGGCTCGTCTGCTGCTGGTTCTTCTTTTTTATCTAATTTAGCGATTGCTCGTACAACAAAGAATAGTACTAGCGCCACGATTAAGAAATCGATTGTTGCTTGGATAAATGCTCCGTATGTAAAGACTGAATCTTTGAATGCGAATGATAATCCTGAGAAGTCTACCCCTCCTAAGATCATTCCTACAAGTGGAGTAATGATGTTATCTACAAGAGCAGAAACAATTTTCCCAAAAGCTGCACCAATTACTACTGCTACAGCTAGATCAACTACGTTTCCTTTCATTGCAAATGCTTTAAAATCGTCTACAAAACCTTTCATATTTTTATATATTAATTAATATCTTAAAATTATAGCAATTATTAGCAATTAAAAGGAGTATTTGTCCCCATAATACTTTGTAATGAATTCTTCCTTAAATTCAAAGAATTTCTCATCAAGTATTGATTGTCTGATGTCATCAACTAGTTTTGTCACAAAATATAGGTTATGAACTGAAGCTAGCGTTGCTCCAAGCATTTCTTTCTCCCTGAGGAGATGACAGATGTATGCTTTTGTATAGTTTGTACATGCGTAACATAGACAGTCATCCTCAATAGGTGTGAAATCGGTCCTATACTGAGCGTTTTTCACATTCATCTTTCCTGATTTGGTATGCACAGAACCGTGACGTGCCATTCTTGTTGGTGCTACACAGTCAAAGAGATCCATTCCATTCTCAATACCTAAAAAGAAATCTATCGGCTCACCAATACCAAGCATATGCCGTGGTTTTAGTTCTGGAAGTTCGGCACAGGCAGTTGCAATGGCTGTTTTCATGTCTTCTTTTGTAAAGGCTCCTCCGATACCATATCCATCAAAATCCATAGCTCCAAGAGTTGCGGCTGACTCTTTACGTAGATGAAGATGTTGCCCACCTTGAACTACACCAAATAATGCTTGTGGTGGTCTTACGTTCTTGGTAATTTTATTGATCAGTCCTACTTTCTTTTTTTCTAAACGTTTATGTTCATCCAAGGAGCGCTTGGCCCAACGATGAGTACGCTCCATTGCTTCTCGCTGATACGCTTCTGTTGCTTGTGGTGAAGTACACTCATCAAAGGCAAAATACATATCAGCTCCGAGTGCCTGCTGAATTTGCATTGACTTTTCTGGTGTAAAAAAAATTTTTGAACCGTCTTTGTATGAACGAAATTCTACCCCGTCTTCTGTTACCTTAGCCATTGAGTTTGTAACCTGATTTTTTTTCTCTTGAACGTATCCTGAATCTTTCGTTGCAATTTTTGAAACATTGGTCCCAAACGCAGCTCCAAGTGAAAATGCTTGGAAGCCTCCAGAGTCTGTCATCATCGGACCATCCCAGTTTGAGAACTTGTGTAGTCCACCGGCTGCTTTGACTACCTCTTCACCTGGTGCGATATGGAGATGATATGTATTTGCTAAAAAAACCTGTGCGCCCATGTCTTTCATCATCTCAACAGTTACTCCCTTTACCGCCGCTTTCGTTCCCACTGTGACAAACGCTGGTGTTTTGATTGTCCCGTGTGGGGTTTCGTACTCAGCTGCACGACCCAAGAACTCATTCCCGTCTTTATTTTCTAATCTTTTTTTTATGGAGAAATTAAACATGCCGCTATTGTAACAAAATAAAAGACCCGCCGAATGGTAGGTCTCATTTAGAAAAAGCTTATGTTTTTTTCTTTTTCTTCTTTTTTTGTAGTTTAGAGTCTTCTGTTGCTCTTTGTTGTGCAGCATGCAGATCATGTCCACTCATTGATTCACGAACTATCATATCTCTTCTCCTTGTTAAGATAACCTAATTATACATAAAAATACTTGCCTAACAGGCAAGTATTTATTCTTCAAAGTTTTCGATCGCATCAATGATTTTTTGAATATCTCCACTCATTGTTTTATCAAGATTTGACCATGACTCTTTAATACGATGATCAGTGACTCGGTCTTGTGGGAAGTTATAAGTTCGGATCTTTTCTGAACGATCTCCCGTTCCGACTTGCCCCTTCCGTGATTCTGCGTGCTTGGCGTCTTCTGCATCATCATACATTTGTTGTAACTGTGAGAGCAATAATGACATAGCTTTCTCGTGATTCTTGAGTTGTGTCCTCTCTGAGGTTGAACGCACCGAAATACCAGTCGGCTTGTGAATTAACCTAACAGCTGATTCAACCTTGTTAACTGATTGACCTCCAGCTCCTCCAGAACGAGAAGTTTCACGTTCTAAATCATCTGGTTTTACCTGTATAGTAATTTTTTTACGGATAGGCATGATTGCAACTGTTGCTGTAGAAGTATGCACTCGACCATTTTTTTCAGTAGCTGGAATACGCTGCACTCTGTGCACCCCTGTTTCATATCGAAGCGTTCGATAACAATCAAGTCCTTTCACTTCAAACGATGCTTCTTTATATCCTCCGGCATCTGATACTGAGGTATCTATAATAGAAAATGACCAACCTTTACCCTCAATATACCGTTGGTACATATGGGCCAATTCTCCTGCAAATAACGAGGCTTCATCACCTCCTGCTCCAGCTCTTACTTCTAGTACTAATTCATTTGGGAACCGTTCTTCTTCTTTCTCTTTTTCAACAATCTCTATGATTTGTCCCTGAATATTCTCAAGTAATGTATCAGTTTCTGCTATATCTTCAGCTGCCATTGCTGCCATTTCAGGATCTTGGGCAAGCTCAAGAGACTCTTCTTTTTGAGAGAGTAATCGTTTGTACTCTTCAGCCAAGAACTTAGTTCGAGGTGATTCTATATACTGTTCAATATCAAATGGTGGATTTTGATCTGTCATGTTGCGGGTTATTATAGCAAACGTTTAAGTACACTCCCTGGTATACTCTTATGACATGAATTCTATTATCAACGGCATTGTGAGCCAGGAAAAGAAGTGGTTACTGGCTGAAAAATACAACGGCGTCACCACAGACGAATATGAAGCTGAATGTCTTCTTCTTGAACAAGGCGTTCCTGTTGCATATCTCATTGGGAATATTGAGTTCCTTGGGTGTCATATAGATTTATCAGCCAAACCTCTGATTCCTCGTGCTGAGACTGAATACTGGGTTGATTTATTCATAAAAAAACTTGCAGGTACTTATTCTGAGGTTGAACTTCGCAATCTTAATATCTTAGATATTTTTGCAGGTTCTGGATGTATTGGCATTGCATGCGCTAAACATCTCGGATCGCAGGTTACCATTGGAGAACTACAACCTCAAAATATCACGCAAATCTTAAAAAATACTTCTCATAATAAATGTATTACTAATACCGAACTCATTGAGTCAGACGTATTTTCTAATATTCCACAAAAAATCTATGACTTTATACTTGCCAACCCGCCATATATAGATCATATGGATGAAAGTAATGTACAAACTTCTGTGCTAGAACATGAAGATCATATCGCGCTGTTTGCTGAGAAAAAAGGTCTCAAATTTATATATCAACTCATTGATGAAGCTCCGATGTATCTTAGAACTGGAGGTGAGCTCTGGATCGAATTTGACCCTTGGCAAACAACCTTGATTACTACCTATCTTGAAAAATCTAATAGTTGGTCTCATACATACCTCAAAGACCAGTTTGAGAAGGACCGAGTGCTTATTCTTGTAAAAAAATAGATCTGCCGAAGCAGACCATTTTAACGAGCAGACAAAAGATACGAATCTTTGATAAATTCAGAGTCTCCACCGGGATGAACTATAAATGAGTGTGTATTACTCTTGCTTCCACTCATGAGCTCACAATATACATACAGACCATTCCTCAGGACATCTCCCACTCCTTTTGCCTTAGTGTAACGCAACAGTATTGTGAGATGCTCAAACAGATCTTCTGAAAAAAATAACTCATAGGTACGAAATTCATTCGTAGTTGGAAGATATGTAGTATCTGCAACATCATAGAATTTTTTCTCTGAAAGATATATGTGTGACCCTTCGTATTCATGCATGATCAAGTTGTAATACATGGTCATTGCATCCTGAAATATCGACACCGAAAGCCTGTTTTTACCGGTAAGACTTTGAATTGACCGTTCCAAATCCACAGGAACTGCTATCGTGAGCTTCTTACAGTAGTGACCCGAATATAAGACAGGTGTTCTTTTAGCATTGATTGAAACAACGTTAGACATAATTGTCCTCCTTCCTTGTTATATTGTGCCATGTTAGATCATAAAAGCAAAAATGAAGATTTGCTTGTATGATCTAACATATTTACAGCAGAAGCATGACAAAGATTTACCGAGAGCGATTTATACAGTAATTATTCTTATAAAAAATAGTCCCGCAGAAGCGGGACATAGATTATGTGCAATGAAGGAGAATATCTTCAAGATAATAAGAATCATCAAATCCATACACGTATGGTTTATGTTCTCCTTTATTTCTACTCAGAAACAGATGATAGAAATAAAAGCTTTCTCTGAGCACATCACCTAGTGATGTTGCTGACGTATAGGTGATAATCGTTTGCAGGTACTCTTCACGTGATGTATTTAGTGACAACGTGAGCATATCACGATTACCAGAGACTGTATCGTGTGTAATCTGAGAGATATTATAATTCTCATCAAGCCCAGGGAAAACAAGTGTTCGACCCCTATAATTAATCATCACTGAATTATAATATAGTGAAAATACCTTCCTGATAAAATGATTATTGATACACCCAGAAGCATCATCTAACTCTTCTTGTATCATCTTTGTGATATGTGTTTCGACTATGAAGCTTGTGTGAATCAAAGCAGAGGTATCGGACTTGGTAGGCTGACTGCGTGGTATTAATTCATGAACATTCGACATATACTTCTCCTTTTCTAAAGCATATTATGTCATGCTACATTAATTCCATCAAGCATATAAAAAACTCACCAGATAGTGAGTTTTTTATATTACTTAGAAAATTAATCTTTCTTGGCAAATCGTTGGTTGAATCGGTCAACTCGTCCAGCTGTATCAAGAGATTTCTCTTGTCCAGTATAAAATGGATGACATGCTGAACAAATTTCTACTCGTAGTTCTTTTTTTGTAGAACCCACAACATGTTTTTGTCCACACGAACAAGTAACTTCTACCGCTTCATTGTATTCTGGGTGTATGTCTTTTTTCATAGTTCTAATATTATGCTACTACCTCTTCCTTTTTAAATGGAATTCCAATGTGTTCAAAGAATCGGAATGCGTCATCTCGATTTGTAGCTGTACTAGTAATAGTGATTGCTAAACCAAATACGTCTCGCAATTCTTCATCTCCTGTTTCTGGGAAAATAACATGTTCCTTGATCCCGATAGTCATATTACCCATCTCATCAACAACAGTTCTGTTGATTCCTCGGAAGTCTTTTGTCCGTGGAAGTGAGATATTGATCAACTTATCTAAGAATTGGTACATTCGAGGACCATGTAGAGAAACTTTATACCCTGCGATATCACCTTCTCGTGTTTTAAATGTCGCGATTGATTTCTTTGCAGCTGCCACAGAAGCTTTTTGTCCTGTGATTTGTGCTAACCTGTCTTCGATCACTTTCAGTTTATTTTTGTCTGATTTGATCTTACCTACACCTGTTGAAATTACCACTTGAGTAATTTTAGGTGATTGCATTTTGTTTGTGTATCCTGAAGCATCCTTCAATGCATCAAACGCTCCTTGTTGTTTTTCTTGTACTGATTGCATAGTAGATTATTATTTCTTCTTTGGAGTTGCCTTAGCGTTAGCTTTAGTAACTTTAAGATTTGATGCGTCAATAGGTGCTGCAAATTCAACAATTTGTCCTCCGTCGCCTCGATTTTTAATGTGTCGTTTATAAAGATTTAGTCCTTCAACAACTGCTTTACCCTCTTTAATAAGTACTTTAGTCACAGTACCTTCTTTTCCTTTATCTTTTCCAGTAAGTAGTTTTACTGTATCTCCTTTTTTTACGTTCATGATAGTAATGAATAGATTAGTAATGTGCCTAAACAACCTCAGGTGCTAATGAAGCAATTTTTTGGTATCCAGCCTCTTGGATTTCTCGAGGAATTGGTCCAAATACACGTCCAGCTTTTGGTTGTTTTTTACCATCTTTATCGATGATCACGATTGCGTTCTCATCAAAGTAAATATACGAACCATCTTTTCGTCGCATTGGCTGTTTTTGTCGTACTACTACTCCGTATACAACATCTTTCTTTTTAACTTGTTTTCTCGGTTCAGCTACTTGTACTGATGCTACAACAACATCACCAATTCGAGCATACCTTCGTTTTGAACCTCCAAGTACCTTAAATACTCGTGCAATTTTTGCTCCAGAGTTATCAGTTACTTTAACTATTGTTTGTGGTTGAATCATATTATATTGATTATGCTACTAATGGTGATTATTCAGATACAATAACGAACTTCTTTGTTTTTGAAATTGGTCGTGTTTCTAAAATAACAACTTTGTCTCCCTCCTGTACGTTGTTCTCAGGGTTGTGTACTGAGTATTTTTTTGATGACTTGATAAACTTCCCATACTTTGGATGTTTTTCATATCGGTCAACGGTAACTACTGCAGTATCTTGCATCTTTGTAGATGTAACAACTCCTGTTAGTTTTCGTGGGTTACTATTTTCGTTTTTTGTAGGTTTTGACATATGCTATTTATTATCTTGCGTGTTAGCTCGAGATGACATCTCAGTAAGAATACGTGCAATGTCTTTTTTTGTGTTTCGCGGAGAAACACCCTTAGAAGCTCCAGCGCTCCCAAAAGAATGCTCTCTAAGTGCTTCTTTTTTTTCTTTAAGCAGTTTTAGCAAATCTGCATCTTTTTTCTTTTGTAGTTCTGTGCTTTTCATAACGGTTTTAATTATAGTCGTGCTACTACTTTAGTTTTGTTGGGCATTTTAGTACCACCTTTTCTAAGTGCTTCTCTTGCTACTTCTTCTGGAACTCCAGCAACCTCGAAGAGAACTCGTCCTGGCTTTACATCAAAGCAGAATCCTACTGGTGCTCCTTTACCCTTACCCATACCAACTTCAGCAGCTTTTTGTGTTACTGGACGATCAGGAAAAACTCGAATGTATACACTTCCTGTTTTTCCAACTGTTCGCTTGATAACTTTACGAGCTGCCTCAATCTGATTTGAAGTAATTCGTGCTTGAGACATAGCTTTAAGACCAAATGCACCAAATGCAATAGTGTTACCTCGAGAAGCAACTCCACGCTTTGCTAGGTGTTTTCGTCCTGTCTGCCATTTTCTGTGTTTTACCTTGTTTGGGAATAACATGTTTTTATAATTATTGTTTTTTTGGAAACCGTACCTTTACAGGCGCGGATCATAACTCAGAGGGGTACTCGCTAGTAAGTCATGATCCGCACACACAAAGTGTGGTTGGATTTGTAATGTAAATTTATTTTTTCTTATCGAAGATATCTCCTCGGTAGATCCATACTTTAACTCCGATAACTCCGTATGCTAAGTTTGCTTCTACATGCCTATAATCAATATCCGCTCTGAATGTTTGAAGTGGTAATCGTCCTTTAATAAGGTACTCTTTCCTGGCCATTTCAGCTCCTCCTAACCTACCAGCTAATGCCACTTTAATTCCAAGAACGTCTCGGTTAGCCATTGCTTTTTCAACTGTTGATTTAAGAACTCGACGGAATGGTAGTCGTTTCTCTAATCCCTCAACTACTTGTGCTGCTACTACTCCTGCGTCTGAATCTGGTGACTTAATGTCATCAACTTCGATTCGGATATTCTTAGGAAGTGTGATTGATTTCTTTTTAAGCATTGCAACCATCCCTTTTTTGATCACCTCAATTCCATCTCCCCCTCGTCCAATGATCATTCCTGATCTAGATGTTTTAACAATTACTTTATAGTTATCGTCATCTCGTTCGATTTCAATATCTGAAACATATTTACCTGCAAGTTCTTTTTGTAGGTACTCACGAACAAAGGTATCTGTCTTGAGAAACGTAACATAATCCCCTGATGTAGAAGACCATCTTGATTTCCAATCTCGGATTCCTGATCCTCCAAGTCGGTGAGCGTATGGGTGTACTATTTTTGTCATAAGCAGATTAATTAATTTGTTCGGTTAGTGTTACGTGAATGTGAGAAAGTCTTTTTCGCATTGGCAGTCCTCGTCCATTTGATCCAGCTCGGAATCGTTTCATTGTTTTACCTTCTTGTACCTCAATTGATGAGATTACCAAGTTTTTTGTATCCATGTCAGTGTTCTCTTTAGCATTTGCGATAGCTGATGCAATTGCCTTTGCAATAGCTGGTGCATGTCGCTTATTAACGAACTGTAGTTCTGCTAGAGCCTTATTTGCATCTTTTCCACGTACAAAGTCAGCCAAAAGTCGTACTTTTCGGGGTGCTGCTCTGTAGTTTTTTACGTTTGCTGTTACGGTTTTCATAGTAGTAATATTAGTTCATTATTATGCGTTCTTAGCGGCTTTAGCTGCTTGAATTTCTGCTTCTTTCTTCTTAACATCAAGCTCTTTCTGCATCTTACCTCCATGTCGCCAGAATTTCTTAGTCTCAGAAAATTCTCCTAGTCTGTGCCCAACCATGTCTTCTGTTGCTGCCACTTCGATAAAGTCTTTACCGTTGTGTACACCAAACTTGAATCCAACCATATCTGGGTGAATCATACATGCTCTGTCCCACACCTTAATTACACCTGCCTCTGCTGGTTTAACACCTTGAACCTTTTTTAAGATTCGAGGATTTACGTATGGTCCTTTCTTAATTGATCGTGTCATAGAGTTATTATAATTTTAAAATCAGAATCTTGTGGGTCCAGGGTCTCAAGTGTCGGAAACTCTCATATCCGAATGGTTGCCTGGCAAGATGTGAATACCGGGTATATTAGCACACCGTTTACGCTTGTCAATAAAGATATGGGACCGTCTCTTAATAAGCTGTTTATAATCGAAACGAGGCAAAGAAAAAACTGCCGATGGCAGTTTTTTCTTTAAAATACTCTTTATAGGTGAGACTATTTTAATTCCGTCGATACTGTACTAAAACATACTCACCTTCGTTCGTTGTTTTACTCAGTACAACATAAGCTTCGTATGGTCCTCTTCTTCGGCATTCGCCTCGAATACTCCCTACTTAAGCTCAACAGAACCTCCAGCTTCTTCAATAGCAGCTTTCAGTGCTTCTGCGTCTTCTTTCTTCATTCCAGCTTTTAGAACCGCAGGAGCTCCATCAACTAGTTCTTTAGCTTCTTTAAGTCCTAGACCTAAAGCAGCCTTAACAGCTTTAATTACTGCAATTTTTGCTCCACCTACTTCTGTAAGCTCTACATCAAATTCAGTCTTCTCTGCTGCTGCGTCTCCACCTCCAGCTCCACCAGCTACTGCTACTGCAGCTGCTGATACACCAAATTTCTTTTCGAATAGTTTTACCAGTTCGTTAAGATCTAGCACAGACATTTCTTCAATTGCTTTTACAACTGCTTCAAATTTTGCTGGTACTTCTACATCAGCTCCTTCATCTTCTGTTGCTTCCTCTACTGCTGGTGCAGCAACTTCAGCAACTTCTTCTTTAGTTTCTTCTGCTGCTGGTGCTTCTGCTGTAGCAACTTCTTCAACTACTTCTTCGTTTTTTACTTCTTCTGTCATAGTAAATTAGTTAATTATTATTAAGCTTCTTTTTTCTCTGCGATCTTAGAAAGTGCAACTACCAGTCCTTGGATTGGTGAGTTGATTACATTTACAAACAGTCCTCGTAGAACTGGTACCGCTGGAATA
>CALLVB010000103.1 GCA_938010795.1 Minisyncoccota bacterium | reverse complement strand
CATACTGTAGGATAGAGGTACCTTCAATCATTGATGACTGAAAGACTACGCCGGAGAGGGTGGGCGCGTCAAGGAAAGTCTCAAGAGGTATTTATCAAACTATTTCTCTTTCACCAGGTGGCCGTTCAAACACTTCGGTGTAAAGACTCTAAAGTATCAAAATAAAATGAATAAGAACTGACAAAGTTTGGAGAGGTGCCTGATGTGCATGACCCGAACGTAAGAACAATACTGATACATTCTTGTGAAGATGTATTGGCCGTTTGGGGGGCAACTCAGGTGTCAACAATCATTTGAACTTTATCTGAAGACGAGTTTTTACAAATTTTAATTTTCTTTTTACCACTTTTTATGCGGTAGAGTAACCCGTGTATATCGATGCCCGTGACAATAGACTGTGTGGTTGTGGGGGACGCAGCGGTCGGTAAAAGCTGCATGTTGAGCGCCTACGCCGATAAAACCTTTTTGGACACCTATACACCAACGGTAAATATCTCACGATAAATAGAAGTTACCCTAATTGCTTTGACTTCACTTGCCAACCCACCTGCAGCGGAATAATTCTTTTATACAACACAACCTGCCATTCATTTTACTCGTACTTTGTTTAGGCTTTTAATCACTACATAGCGAGCACATCAGTTATGGGTAGGCCAGTCACTCTGACTCTGCGTGACTCACCTGGTCTGGAAGACTACGACCAACTACGAACACTGTGTTATTTCGACAGCACTGCTGTCTGCTTGGTGTGCTACTCAGTAGTGAAAGGCAGGGAAACTGCATTGGAAAGCGTGAGGAACAAGGTAAGAATGGCCACATCAGGTTGGAGTCCTTAGTCTGGTAAGCCTCTCATTATTTTGCCCTTTTTTTTTTTTTTTTAGTGAATTGCTTTTGTTAAACTTTTTAGTGGGTTCCAGAAGTCAAAGGGCGTTGCCCGAAAGTGCCATTTCTTCTGGTGGGGACACAGATCGATCTTCGTACTGATCCAGAGAAAATTCGTCTGCTTGCCGAAAACGGGAAGAGTCCATCTACCAACGACGATGGAGTGGCACTGGCACAAGAATTAGGGGCAGTGAGATATGTAGAATGCTCAGCCCTTACTACGGTAAGGAAGGAGGGCCGCTTCCTGCTTGTTAAATTTTGTAGAGTCACCAAGCTAGATATATAGCTGCAAAGTATAACGTTTATTATTACGTGGACGTTTTTATTAATACATAGACTTACAAGATTTTGTTGGTATATTTTCAGGAAGGGTTGACCACTGTCTTTGACGAGGCTGCCGTGGCAGCACTACAACATATGTCTGCGCAGCCCAGGAAGTGTATAATTTTATAAAATCTTTCGAGGATGTGAGGAATGCACTTTCCATCTGGTTTCGTTGTCCAATCTCGATACTTATCCATTTTATATTGTTGTGTGCGTGAAGAGTTAGGAAAATGAACAGGGTAGATCTAATATCGTTTCGCTAATGCCGGAGGCAGTTGTTCAGCATATGTTTTGTAAGCAAAGAGTATTCACCTATCTTTGGTGCGTGCGATGGATTTCTTAGATTTGAATTACACTTATCTCAGCATTTCTTCAACTTTAAATAAACCCCGAAAGGTTTCCTTGGCCTTGGGCACTTCGCTCCACAACTTCACTGCACCTTTGCGTTATACCGTACTGGTACATGGGTGTCTTATTTTACGCTACCCGAATTGCTGGAAGAGTTGAAAGCATGAGTGAAGAACTTGTCTGAAATAAAGAAATTAGCAGAATATATACCTGCGCTATTCTAACCGCACGTGTTCCAGTTTTACTTTTCTCAGTTTTCTGTCGTTTTCTTCTCCCATTTTTGAGTGTTGCAAGATGAGTGCGAAAGTAAGAAAGTAACGACCAAAGTCCAAAGGTAATTTTAAAGAACTCAAATCTTGAATATAAAAGCGAAGAGTTAACAGGACATTGTAGCAAATAGAAAAGCATCCGCACACAATGTCACGTCGAAATTTGTCGGAACCGCACCTCTCTGCCATGTCCACAGGAATAAATTTCTGGCATTCGGTATGAGACAGCAGTCTGTGAGCGGAAATAGATAAGTCTGAGGACGGATCCAGGATTGACCCGCGGGGGCTGGGCCACAGGGGGCCGCATCATGGCGGGCTAGAAGCCCTAAAGCCCCATTAGAAATTAAAAGAAATTCCCCCAAATTTTATAAAACTTTATTACCGCATGTACACCTTTCCGTCAATTATCCAGGACCAAAGCTTTCTCTCTTTTTCCTTTCGTATTTTACAACCATGACGGGGGCATAGACATAGAGATAACTCTAGTTCTGCGGACGGGGGGCAGATAATCACGTGACACTCAAAATGTCGCCACCTTCATGGTTCTGTTTCTTTTGATAACACCGTGCAATCACGGCAACATTTGCCCATTTCGTGTAAGTATTCAGTCGCCAGCATTTTTCGTAGCTTATTGAGCAAGTCAAAGTTTTGAGAGGAAGCTACTTTTTATTCATAACTTTTCTGCAGTTTGTAAATATCAGATCTACGAAACTATTCAAACTAACAGTGACGCCGATGCTGTAATAGAACGAAGGGTTCAATTTCTCTTTCTTCGCTAGTGATAGGTCCATCCCATTGACACTAGGCTTGCTTGCTCCGTCTGGATTGTT
>CALLVB010000102.1 GCA_938010795.1 Minisyncoccota bacterium | reverse complement strand
TAGAAAGAATCTTAATACGTGCGATCACTGCAGAGTGAACATTTTTAGGTAGTACTAAGTCCTTGGTCATAAGTCCATCGATACGGTATCGCACAGAAACCTCTTTGTCCCATACTTCAACGTGAATATCTGATGCACGTTTCTCAGCAGCATACTTTAAAATGTTTGAAACAATTTTTGTAATAGGTGCATCCTCAATGATTTTTTGAGATTCAGCCTCGGCATTATTCACTTCAATCTCATCATCTTGTGCGTCTTGGAGCATCCCCAGTGCCTCTTTCACCTCTCCTTTCACACCAGAGTAATTCCTCATGATAAACTCGAAATACTCATATGAGATGAGATATAACTTGTAACCAATATTATTATTGTTTGCAATAAACTCAATGGCAGATTTCGCAGCCAAGTTATCAGGATCAATAACACCAATCATCAAGTCTCCATCAATATCTTTACCAATAGGTACGAACTTATAGTGGAGTGCTGATTTTTGAGGAACAAACCTTAAAATCTCTGGAGGTACTAACTCTTCGTCATACTCTTTAACCAACAGCGAGCTGTAATACTCCTTTTTTACCTTAAAAATTTCAAGAGGGTCAATTTGTTTATCAAGTAAAACCTCATCCAGTGTTTTACCTTCTTCCATCTCTTCTTCTATACGAGCGGCATCTTGCCTATCAACCAGATTCTTTTTTATAAATTCATCTAATAGACTCATAGAATTAGTTAGTATTAGTATCTCCTGTGTCTTCTTGTGTTTCTGTTGTTGCTTGCTCTACAAGTGGCTGCTCAATCTCAATCTCAACTGATTGAGATGATATTGAACCTGGGATTTCAACCTCAAATGGATTTTGTTTACTAATTGAATACTGAGGTAATGGCTGTGAATAGTCTTGTAGTTTTTGGAATCGAGGATCCTCTAAGATCCCTGTGTCAATTTGAATAGTCTTGAGTCTATTTAGTGTCAGAATAATTTCCCTTCCTAGCTCAAGATTTCTAATACCTTGCGATTCATTTACTAAATCAGGTCCTTCATCTTTTTTTATAAATGTGTTGTATACGATAAATAACCCAGCAAGCACAACTAGCCCTATAACCGCTCCTTGATTTTTTTTAATGAGATTTCGTAATGATTCCATAGTAATTATTATTATTCTTCTTCAGCCTCAAGCCAATATGTCTTGATTCCAACATCATATCTGTAAAACTCAGTTTCACCACTGATGTTTGAGATTGATACTGAAGTAACATCAACCACACGCAATGAGCTTGCAAGTGCATCAAGGAATTTTTTAAAGTTTTCATAATTAGAAACAACTGAGAATGAAAACTCTACTGTGTCATATAACCCTTCACTCTCTGTTTGAATAGTCTCACGACCTGCCCCAGAAGCTCCCTCTCTTTTATTGATCCGAATATCCCGAATAGTCATACCGTTATTATCAGCGATAGTATTTACATCGAGAATCAACTGGATGTTGTCAATGTGTGACGGTAATACTTTTTCAAGCTTCTTAAAGTTAGCTTGAGTAATGGTTTGGTATTTTTGATTAATTTGTTTTCTAAACTCTCTAATCTCAGCTGTTTTTGCTCGAGCTTCATCAAAAGAAGCAAACTCTGTTTGTAAGTCTTTTACCTTGTCGTATGTAGGATCAATCCAGAACAAGAAGAGTGCTCCAGATAATCCTATAAGAATGATGGGAAGTAAGTACTGCATATAATATTAATTAGCTAAAAGATAAGAGGTATCGACGGAGAATGCTATGTTAAATGCAACACCCCCTTCTCTGTTTTGATCAACGTCAGAGAGAATAAGGTCTCCTATCTTATTATTTTCACCATACTTTTGTGACTGAACTGCGACATGTTCATAGGTAGGAGCACTTCCTCTTGCGGTAATTACGACCTTGTCCTGTTCTGTTCTAAATGAGAAGTTTGAAACTACCACCTCAGTAAGAGTGTCGTCTTCAAGAAGTCTAAAGATTTCTCCCACATTAATATGATTGTTAATAATCTCATCAGTAGCTTGTAATCTATTAGAAGCTAAAATAAATTCTTTGATTGCATCAAGCCCAAAATTTTCTTTCTCTTGTTCTAATTCAGCAGACGCTTGATTAATGTCAGCTTGAACTTTTTTTTCTAAAAGTAAGACACCGAGTGATGCAAAGATTGCTGTTAGAAAAATAACTACTGCAATAAGGAGAAAAATATTAATTGAGAAACCTCCTCGTCCCTTACTCTTTCTCTTAATATCTTTTTTAGGAATAAATGATGCTTGTATTTCTGCCATGAGTTCATTATATAGCAAAACACCCAGTTCGTAATCCACAGAAAAAGGACGAAGCTGTGCTTCGTCCTTTTTCGTGTAGTCAGTACAAGATTACTAGTCCTGACGTTATGCTATACCCAGAACAGTGCTCTTGAGTAGTGCAAATATTCCAAACGCCCCGATCATTATAAGCATTCCCACAATTCCATACATCATATGTTTCTTTCCCTCTGACCGTTTTGTCTCATCAGCTGCATTTAATATCATCACGAGGATTCCCCACGCAAAGACCAGAAATGCTGCGAAGAACATGAGTTGAACCAAAGGGTTAATAATTAAATCAATGATTCTATCAATGTATGGTGCGATTGCTGCGCTCATAATATCTAACGTCTAATCTACTTATATCTTATTAATCCCAGGAACATTTGGTGTTTCTAGATTTTTTGTTGCATCAATACCAAGACCTCCTTGGAATAGTGAGATAATTCCAGTAATTGAGAACATCACTACTAGGATCACAATTCCCCAGATCATTCCTGTTTTCGCTTCATCTTTCTTTTCCCCTGTATTAAGCAAGAACATTGCTAGTTGGAACAAGAAGAACAGAATTGCTACTGCAAATACAATTGGATAAATTGTATTAATTAAGTTGTTAATGTTAGCAAAAACACCAGAAGTTGAAGTTTGTGCAAACGCAACTGTTGGTAATAATAGTGCTCCTAAAATTGCAAATTTTTTCATAAAAAATATTAAATAATAATCTTGTAATTATGTCAATATTATATAGTAAATAGTGACGTAATGCAACTCTCTTTGGTGATAACCACCTCTCTAAACTGTACCCTTAAATGTATCAACACCTAGACTAAGAATCCCAAAAATTGACACAGAAACTAACAGACCGATAATCCCCCACACCATAATGTTTTTTGCTTCTTTTTGTTTTTCTGCATTTCCAATATTCACAAGTCGAATACCAAGCCCACCCAAGAATGCAAGAAAAGAAGCCGCGATAATTAAAGTTAATGCTGTATTAAAGACACCATTGAGTCCATACACGAATGTAGAGAAGTTTTTATCTGTTGCGGCGTTATCTCTAAACTGCGCATGAGTAACAAGTGGTAGTAATACTGCGAACCCTATAATGATTTTATGGAATGGTTTCATATAACTAATGGTTAGGTTGGGTTAACGTCAGCAATCTGAGTAAGTGTATTCAAGAGAAGATCAAGAATTACCTCAGCTGCAATAATAATAGCAACACCAATAAGCACATACATCAGTCTCTTCTTGGCTTCTGTTACCTTTTCTGGTTTACCTTGAGCTGTCACAAACTTAAATCCAGCGTAAATAATGAACACTACTCCAATGAGTGCCGTAACTGGAATAATAATATCGCTAAGAATGTCTCTAAATAGTCCTTCAAAACTATCTGCATTGAGTGGGTTTTTTAATTTAGTTACTTCTTGAGAGCCTGCAGCTGCGGCTGCACGATTAGCCGCTCCAGCTTCTGTAGTATCTGGTAATTGACCCTCATGACCAAAACCGAAATCAGCCTCAGCAAAAGCAACTGCTGGCATAATGAATAGTGAAGTGATCGCGAAGATAAGTGTGATTTTTTTCATAGTTATATTATTACGTGTTATTAAGATGCAGTCAATTATTATTGAAGGAAGTTTTGAGCTCCAGAATCATCCTTAACAAGAACTTCTAAGGTACTGTTGATGGCAAGCCATGCGAACGCAATAATAGCTATTCCAATAAGACCATTAGTCATCATCTTTCGTGCACTTTTTGTCTGCTCCATATTCCCTGCGCTTGTCATATATCTAAACCCTGCATACACCATAAGTGCCACAAAGATTAATATAGAGAAGTACAGTAGTAGCTCAATAACCGTTTGCATAGTTGCGATAACATCATTAAATCTACATTCTCTACTATATTCACCTTCTCTTTGACCACACTTTACTATCCCGCCTGATTCTTGGTCCGAGAAATTTGATGTTGGACGATCACCAGTTGGTACTCCTGTTCCGTTTGGAATTATTGTCCCTCTATCTGATAAATCGCCGACATTAACACCAGTACCTGTTGAGCCTGCTCCTCCCAAAGGATTTTCTATATCTTCATCTGTTGGACACCTGTAACCAATAACTGAACCCCGAGTAGCTGTAACCCCTCCTGACGTTGCTTGTTGATTAGAAATATCGTATACAGGACGTGCAGTTGAGCCTAAACAACTATTTCCACTTGTATCAGTGAATGTTGTTCCCTCTACTGGCCTATTACTTTCTGTTCTTTGACCTTCTTCTTCATTTGTATCTAAGATGCCGTCTCCATCAGAATCTTCATCTTTGTAATCAGGCTTACCATCGCCATCTGTGTCAGGACACAATGCCCCGGCTGCTTGTCCTGGACATTCAACTGAATCTGGTATTCCATCACCGTCTGTATCAGGCTCTAGACTAGGATCAGGAACATCGTTTGTGGTATCACCGGTATCAGTATCACTAGATCCATTAGGTACCGGAGTATCACTTTCTATTCTCTTAGTTACAAAGTCTTTATTCGCTCCATAAATAAGCTCACCGTCAGCCGCAACCATTACTGCCCTAAAGTTATATCCACTGTCTGGATTTAACCCTGTTACCTTTTCAGAAAACTCTCCCGCTTGAGTCACACTACGCACAGGAGTTGTCCTACCATACACTTCCGTCCGTCCATATTCAAAGAATGTCTGTCCAAATGGTATCTCACCTCCAAACGAGACTGTTCCAACTAATCGTGCTTCTCGTATGTTTCTATTAGTTGCATCTTCGGTACTCACCTGAGCTTGTTGTGCGTATACATATACTGCGGACCCTATCAGAGCGAGAACTACTAAAGTTTTGAGGAATTTCATATAGGTTATAGTGTTAATTATTAAATAATACCTGAATCTCTTGGTCGGACAAGATGATAGCGTCCTCAATAGATCGACGTCCGCTCGTTACCGTTTCAATCATATTTCCAAAAATATTTGCTGTGGCTATTGGATCAGGATCAATAAACGTTTGTGCATAAATTGCTTCCCGCCGGAAAATATCAGTAAATAGATCGTCTGATGATACTTGACTCGCTAAGTCACGGCGCACAACAGAGAGTTTTACCAGTGATTGTAATTCTCGAAGTGCGTCTTGGCTTGTTAGTGCCACCATTGCTTTGTATGAGTCTTGAATATTTGGTGATTGTGTTGGGATAAAAAGACCATGTAACCGTGCGTATACTGATTTAGTCTGTGTATTTCCTGATTGAGGAATCTCAGCAACATCAAAATTTAAGTTTGGATTTTTAAGTTGTAGCGGCCTAATCTCTGAGGCAAACCCTAAATATGTTGCTGCCTTACCAGCCAAGAAATATTCTTGTGAGGTTGGGAGAGATCTGTTCCATGAATAAGTATCACTGGTTGGATTTGAAAATGAGGTAAAGAATTGTAATGGCTCAAAGATTGAATCGAATGAATTTCCTCCAGAGAGAACTGATCGGTACGTCCCTCCTGCCTGTAGCGAGAGTGGATTACCAGCTTGCAGTGCTAGTGTGGCAACAATTTCTTTAAAGTGAGTAATATTCACTGCCTCCCCTAATGGTAGTGTAGTTCCTGTAATCACTCTATTTTCACCAATTTGAGTAAACAAAGGAACTATCCTAAAAAAGTCTTGCCATGTCGCAGGAGGCGCAACCTCACCTTGTGATTGAAATATTGTTCTATTCCAAAATAACACAAGCGGATCTGCAAAGAGTGGCATTCCAAGCACACCTTCATCAACAATATAAACCTCCGATAACTCTAGGAATGTGGTCCTGAATGTTTGTTTAGGAAACGCATCACCATCAAGCACGAGCAATCTGTTTGATTGTTCAAACAATTCAGTATTATCGAGCAACAACAAGTGAGGCGCCCGCTGTTCAGCAAGTGCCTCTAACACTTCAGTATTAAAATCTTGCGGTGAAAATTCTCTATACGAAACACCGCTCAGGTTTTCATTTTTCTCTGTAAGTCTACTAAGCCACGTACTCACCACACGTCCATCATATGTTCCCCAAATTCTTACTTCACCAATACGTTCTTCCTCTGGAACTTGATCGACTTGGAATGTAGCAAGAGTAATGATCCCAATCACGCCAGCAACACCAAAAACGGCAAGCATGATGAGTTGGAATGGCGTAATGTTTTTCATAATGATTATTGTGAATTATTCCTCAATAGTAATCCGTAATGATGCTCCCCTGCATCAAACTCTTTCTCAAGAGTAAAATTGTCTTTAAATAGCTCCTTCACATCCTGTGGTTTCATAATAAGATCAGTATCTGGGCCGAGTCCAAAGTGTGAATCCGACCAATCAATGACACAGACTCGTCCCTGTGGTTTTACAATACGTGTAATCTCAGTAATGAAGTCTTTTTTGTTTTGAACTTGAAACAATACATTACAGACCAATACTATATCTGCTTTATCTGTACCAACTTTTGAGCCCCCTATCTTTTCAATATCTCCCCATAAGATATCAAGATTAGAAAGGTGCGCAGCATCAGCAGACTCTTTAATTCGGTCAAGTAATTCTTTTTGTACATCTACCGCATATACTCGACCTTCGGGACCGACAACTCTCGCTGCCTCAAGCGCATAGAATCCAGTCCCTGCACCTAAATCAACAACAATAGATCCCTCACCTATCGTCAAAGTTTTAATATTTTGTGCTGGATGGGAAAAATTTCCAAGATCAGGTACCATAATTTCTTAAGTATAAAGGAAAAAAGTGACAATCAAAAGAAAGAACGTGGAAAGATACAGTGTTATTGTGATTCTTGTGCTGTTGCTAGCACTGCTGTTATAAGCTCTTTTGCTTTGGCAATTGAGTCACCTTGTCCAATTACATATGCAGAACCATCTCGCTTGATATCAACCTTTGCACCAGAATCTTTGGTAATTTTTTTAATAGTTACGCCCCCTTTACCAATTACTAGACCGATTAGTGATTGTGGAATATCAATCTTTTCTATTCTCTCAACGGATGACGTAAGTTCACGCGGTCTTGCAAGTTCTGTTTCCATAACTGCAAGAATATCTTCTCGTGCATCCTTGGCTCTCACAAGTGTCTCTGCAACCATCTGTGTATTAAGTCCATCAAATTTACAGTCTAATTGAATAGCGGTAATACCAGTACGTGTTCCTGCGACCTTAAAGTCCATATCACCAAAGTGATCTTCTTTACCTAAAAT
>CALLVB010000101.1 GCA_938010795.1 Minisyncoccota bacterium | reverse complement strand
TAGTTCCAGACGTTGCACCCACCTCTAGAATAAGTTCTCGACACCTCATTTCAATTTCGTGATGAGTCACCCCAACATCTAAAAATTCTTTCAGTCCACTCATAACGAACGCAAGCTTTTTACCGCCCTCTTTCATTATCTCAATTTCTTGTTCGTTGTATGTAGTTATCATTTCTATAGGTTAACACGTTCAATGATCTCTGCATGAATTTCCTCAATTGATCTGTTGGCATCAATTCTTAAAAACTGGTAATAATTTTCGTCTTGTAGAAAATCAATAGTTCTCGTTACGTCTTTCTCGAACCAGTTAAGCCGATTTTCGATTGCGGCTGTATCATCATCAGAACGTCCACGTGACATCATTCTCTCTCGTGCCACCTCTCTATCTAAATGTAAGTAAATCACCGTTGGTCGATCAATATTATAAAATCTTAAGGTACCATCAAGAACTTTTGCCTCTCGGAGAGTTCTTGGAACCCCATCAGCAAGTAAATGCTTTTTCTCATTGAAAAAATTAATTAACATTTGAGACCACATATTAATTGCAAGAAACTCTGGTTGAAGTGAACCTGACTCAGCAAGTGCTGCGGCCTTTTCGGGAGTATATCCTGATTTTTGCCAGAACTCTCTAAACTCTCCTCCTAGCTCCAAACGTAATACATCCATACCTTGTTCTTCCATCTTCTCTCGTAATAACTTTGCTTGTGTTCCTTTCCCACACCCTGAATTTCCGATAAAAATAAATGCTCGTTGTTGTGTCATGACGAGTATTATAACAAGTTAGATACAAAAGGTTTATACATTGACATATTAATAATATAATTTATTATATAAACAGCTTGACGGGAGAAATTATATGGCTAGAGACGAACACCAATCACACCAGCAGGCGTGTCCAGCTTGTTCAAAAGACGCATTTGCATCATCATGTCCTCGATGCAACGGAACGCGCGTTGTAGAAAAACTTGGCGATGCCAGAGATACCGAAGAACGCATGTTCGATCAACAATACCCCTAATCATCTTATGATGTTTAGCACGAACGACCTCTGCTCAATTAAGAGGTCGTTTTTATTTACCACACAGTCTCACCCTCATAAGTACCGCAAATGCCTCACTTAATTACTCTTAATATACTCATCAAATAAAAAAGCCGTACGGCTTTTTTATTATCTATAAGTTGTGAGCTCTGTGTTTAGTACTCTCGCATCGTAATTTGTGAATCTAATCGTTTCACAAGATCGATACTTACAGATACCGCAATAAGAAGTCCTGTACCTCCAATCGCAAGTGACTGTAATCCAGTAAGTCCTTGAATCACTACCGGCAACACAGCCACTACTGACAAGAAGATTGCTCCTACTAATGTAATTTTTGTCATTACATTTCCTAAGTACTCTTCTGTCTGCCCTCCTGGACGAACACCTGGAACAAATGATCCTCCTTTTTGTAAGTTGTCTGCAACTTGCTTTGGATCAAACGTTACCGCTGTGTAAAAGTACGTGAAAAGGAATGTTAGTACAAAGTATGCACTTCCGTAAATCCATAAGTTAGCCAATCCCGCTAGTGTCGACTGTCCAATACCAGCTAGTGTTGGATTAGTCGATACAGCCAAGAATTGAGCAACCATCTGTGGGAAGATCAATACAGAGATCGCAAAAATAATTGGAATAACTCCCGCTTGGTTGAGTCGAAGTGGTAAGTAATTTTGTACTGCACCTGTCATTCTAGATGAGCCTCGTGACTGCTTCGCATGTGAGATTGGGATTGGTCGTTCCGCTTCAGTAATGTATACAATTGCATAAATTACTACAAAGGTTACTACCAAGAACAATGCATACAGTGGAATGTCAGCAGGATTAATAAGTAAGTTTTGGAAAAGTGAATATAATTGTCCTGGAAGAATTGCAACAATACCTGCAAAGATAACTAGTGAAACACCGTTACCAATTCCAAATTCTGATACTAACTCACCGATCCACATAAGTAATACCGAACCAGCAACAACAATTAAAATATTAACCATTAATTCACCCGTTGTTAGGTTACCAAGCACTCCTTGTGATTGTAATAACTTAATAAGACCAAATCCTTGAATAGCAGCTAGTGGTACCGACATAAGTCGTGAGTACATTGAGATCTTTTTTCTTCCTGATTCTGATTCTCGTTGCATTTCTTTTACCTTTGGAGACATCATTCCTACAAGTTGCATAATAATTGATGCAGTAATGTAAGGACCAACTCCAAGTAGCGCAATGGATAAGTTTGCAAATCCACCTCCTGAGAAGATATTAAGGAATCCTAATAGATCTCCTCCCTCTCCATTTAGTAGTGACTGCAGGGCAGCAACATCAGCTCCTGGCATAGGAATGTTTGCAAGTACTCGGAAAATCATGAATCCAAATAAAACAAATAGGATTCTATTTCTTAGTACCTGGTCTCCCCAGACAAGTCGCATTTTTTGTGTAAGTACTTTCATAATAAATATATTTTACACTATTATTTTACTGTACCTCCTGCTTTCTCAATTTTTGCTTGCGCAGTCTTTGAAATAAGACAGTTAGAGATAGTTACCTTCTTTGTAATATCTCCAGTACCAAGAACTTTAACTGAAGGGATTTGTGCCTTTCCGTTATAGTCCATGATTCCCTTTTTAATAAGAATCTTTGGTGAGACAACATCTCCATTTTCAAAATGTTCTTCAATGGTAGATAGATTAATTGGGAAATGATACGTAATGATATTACGTGCTCGGTTACCATTTTTACCTTGACCTCGTAATTTTGGAAACTTCTTAATAAAGTCACGAACTTCAGGACGCTTTGAGTTACCAGTTCTTGCATTTTGACCTTTCATTCCTTTTCCAGAAGTTTTCCCTCTCTTTCCTCCTCGCCCAACTCGTTTCCGAGATTCTCCTTGTTTCTTTAGTGAATGTACTTGCATAAGCCTATTTTTTTACTGCAAAGTTACGTAGTGCCTCAATCGTCACTCGTGCATTATTAATGTTGTTTTTAGATCGAGATAGTAGCTTTCCTCCAACCTCGTCTACTCCCGCTAGTTCTAGTACTACACGTACTCCACCTCCAGCAGCTAGTCCTTTACCTGTAACAGGTCGCAATAGTACTTCTGAGGCTTTGTATTTAGTTTGTACGTCATGTGGAATTGAATTGTTCTCTGTAAGTTTCAGAGTAATCATATCTTTCTTAGCGATCCGTACAGCTTTATCGATTGCAGCCGCAGTATCATTAGCTTTAGCAAGACCAAATCCTACTCGTCCTTTTTTATCTCCAATCACAACTGCTGCTGAGAATGAAAATCGTCGCCCTCCAGCCATAACTCGCGTAACTCGACGTAGTGAAACAATTTTTTGTTCGAACTCTGGTTTTTCGCGCCGGAAGTTTTTTCTTCGTCCGCGTGGACCTCCTCGTCCTCGACCCCCTGGTCTTCCTCCACCTCGCTGTCCACCTGGACCTCCTCGTCCTCGGAATCCACCTTGACGTGGTGCTGGCTTATCAGTTGGTGCTGCAGGAGTATCTGTCTTTGGAGCGTCAGTTGGTGCGTCAGATTTTGCCGCCTCTACAGGAGCATCCATCTTCACTTCTGCTGGTGTCTCTTTTGTTGTATCTGTTGCAGGAGTATTCTCCACTGGAGTCTCAACTGCTTTTTTTTCTTCTTCTGTCATATATCAATTAAAAGTTAAGTCCTCCCGCTCGTGCTCCCTCAGCAAAAGCCGCTACACGCCCTGTGTATCGGAATCCACCTCGGTCAAATACTACTTCGGTTACACCTGCCTTTTTAGCAAGTTCAGCCATTTGTTTTCCAGCTTCAGAAGCTCGGTCTGTAAATGTTTTTGCTGATCCTCCCTTAGAAGTCACTGCTGCTAATGTGTGTTCTGCAACATCATCAATTAGTTGTGCAGATATATATCGATTTGATCGATATACAGCAAGACGTGGACGAGTAGCTGTCCCAGAAATCTGAGATCGTACTCGTGCATGTCGCCGTATTCTTTTTGTTGTTTTTGTTGTCATGAATTTGTATGTTCGTTAAATCAATCCGTTTCTCATCCCTACAATATAGAGAATGCCTTTTGCAATCAGTGTCTGTCTTATACGTTTTTCTTTCCTTCCTTTCTTCTAATAATTTCGTCTGAATATCGAATCCCTTTACCTTTGTAAGGTTCTGGTTTTTTCTTTAATCGTACTTTTGAAGCAAATAATCCTACTAGCTCCTTATCGATTCCTGCAACAGTAATAGTCTGTTTCTCAACAGTCACGTCTAGTCCTGCTGGGATTTCCATCTCTACTGGATGTGAAAACCCTAGTTGCATAACTAATTGTGATCCTTTTACTTCTGCCCTGAATCCAACTCCTTCAACAATTAATTGTTTTTGGAATTTAGTAGTAACGCCGTCAATCATATTTTTAATATGTGACATTGTTGTCCCCCACATAGCTCGTGCTTGTGAAGTCTCTTCTGATAGCGTTGATGTTACAACTCCATCATTGAGAGATACGACCACCTTATCTGAAAGTGTTCGCTCTAGCTCTCCAAGTGGTCCTTTCACCTTTACGGTAGATCCACTTATTTGTACATCTGTTCCAGCTGGAACTTGTAGTTCTTGTTTTCCAATTCTACTCATAATACTTTATTACTGGTTCTACCAAATTGTGAATAATAATTCTCCTCCGACCTTTTTAGCTTTAGCTTCCTTCCCTGAAATAATTCCCAGAGGAGTAGAAAGCACTGCTACACCATGTCCGTATTTAACAGGTCGCATATCTCGGTACCCTGTGTATTTTCGAACTGATAGTTTTGAAACACGTCTCACGTCAGTGATTTGTGGTGTTCCATCTTTTTTGTACGCAATCTCTACTGTGAAAGATTTTGTAACCCCGTTACCTTCTTCTTGAAAGTCTTTAATGTATCCCTCTTTTTTTAGAAGTAGTAATACATTTTTCTTTAGTTTAGAAGCAGGTACTGATGTGGTTGCATTACCAGCCATACCAGCGTTCTTTAAACTAATGATTAGTTCTGAAATTTTGTCATTCATATTACGCAAGTGATATTACCCTGAGGTACGTTATCTCTCGGCACACCATAGCAGGTGCTTACCAAGATGATTTTTGTATACCAGGAATCAAGCCTTGATTAGCCATCTCGCGGAAACAAATACGACACAATTCAAAATCTCGCATGAATCCATGCTTTCGCCCACATTTAAAACACCGATTTACTTTCCGGGTTGAAAATTTAGGTTTCTTTTGCGATCGTGCAATAACTGATGTTTTCGCCATATAATTTTTCTTAATAATTAATACTTATAGATATAAGTCCCGGTATAGTAACAAACCCCCTAGCAAAGTCAACGCGGCAATATTAAAAGAACCTTTTCCACATCGTAATGTAAAGTATACTTTACATTATAACTGAGGTATGTATAATGGACCCATTATAAAACCAGATAATCATTATTTATGAAAAAACATTACGACGTAGTGGTGGTAGGTGCAGGATCAGGAGGACTTACTTCAGCTGTTGGCTTTAAAAACATTGGAAAATCTGTTCTATTAGTAGAACGTGAACATATGGGTGGAGAATGTACTAATACGGGATGTATTCCATCAAAGTCATTACTCCATCATGCTAAGTCATATTACAAAGCAAAAAAACTATCTGGTGATACTAAAGAACTTGAAATACACCGAACTTCTGTTTTATCTAAGGTCCAGAAAAAAATTGATGACATTCTTGCACACGAGACTCCAGAACAGTTTGAAAAAATGGGTATTGATGTTGTTATGGGAGAAGCTGTCTTTACTGGTGAAAAATCTATCAACGTCGCAGATATAGAATATACCTTTACCAAATCAGTAATTGCAACAGGCTCATCACCACGGATGGTCGATATTCCTGGACTACAAGAATCTGATCTTCTTACGAATCAGAACGTATTCACTCAAGATAAGCTTCCTGAAAAATTACTAGTAATTGGATCAGGACCTATTGGAATGGAACTCGGCCAGGCGTTTGCAATGCTCGGATCAAACGTAACTATCGCTACAATTGACCACAGATTCGCTAAATTAGAAGATGAGGATATTTCACCTATTATAGAAAAAGAATTTACTGATCTTGGGGTCACCATTATCAAGCATGCGTTTATTAATAACATCAAGAAAGGGATTGCATATTTTGATATCAAAGACGATAAAGGTCATGTGCTTGGATCAGAACAAGTTCCGTTTGATAAGGTTCTACTCGCTATTGGACGTGTACCTAATATTCCACAAGGCTTAGAAGCGGCAGGGATTGAGAATGACAAGTACGGAATAACAACGAACAAACATTACCGGACAACGAACAAACATGTCTACGCGGTTGGTGATGTCTCCCTAAGACTTAAATTTACCCATACTGCTGATGATGCGGCTAGACACGTAGTGAAAAAGGTCTTATTACCATTTACTGCAGCACAGAGATTTAGACAAGTTCCAAAAGTAACATTCACTCAACCAGAGATTGCCGCAGTTGGAATCTCATGGGAACAAGCAAAACAACATTATGGTGAACATGCAGTAGTAAAAATCTCAGTCCCCTATTCTAAAAACGACCGAGCAATAACTGATGAATCCACAGAAAACGGATTGGCGATTGTTGTAGCTAAAAAACTAACTGGTCGTGTCATTGGAGCAAATATTATTGGGCAGTCTTCAGGAGAAATTCTTTCATTCTTTACACTCTTAATTGAAAAGAAGATTTCACTCTGGCAAGTTAATAAAATTGTATTTCCATACCCAACAATCTCACTTATAATCAAGAAAGTTTCTGATGAATTCTTGTCGTACCAAATCACCAATCTGAAAGATGATGTTGTTGGAATCTTAAAGCGTAACGCACCAAAAATATTTGCACTATTCTTCTGGGGAGCCTTAATTACATCATTCTTTTGGTACAAAGGATCTCAAGAGTTGACTTTCTTAGATATGGCAAAGAAGCTAGGTGACCTTGAAATGACAGTCTGGGGACCACTCGTATTTATTATTATCTATGCGATTCGTCCACTCATCTTCTTCCCTGCAACACTATTAACCATGTTGGCTGGAGTACTATTTGGACTCTGGGGTGGTATCTTCTATACCCTGATTGGAGAAAATCTCTCTGCAAATGTTGCCTACTGGGTTGGACGTTTCTTTGGGGGTGATATTAAACTGCCTGAGGGAATTGTGAAGCACTTCCGTGATGAAGCTCGTGAGAATTCATTCATGACTGTCCTTATTGCCAGGTTTATCTATATGCCATTTGATCTTACCAACTTTGCCTCTGGAATTCTGAAAATCAAATGGTCTTCATACTTTCTTGCGACAGTGGTCGGGATCATTCCAGGAATGACTACGTTTGTTGCACTAGGGGCATCATTTGAAAGTATTACTGAATTTGATCCGTCCGCAGTCCATGCTGACCCAAAAACACTAGCACTCTCAGCAACCCTCTTTATTGTTTCACTCTTGCTCGCTAAATACTTTAAAAAGCG
>CALLVB010000100.1 GCA_938010795.1 Minisyncoccota bacterium | reverse complement strand
GAAATCATCGCACCAGATGTAGCACCATTCTCACAGATGATTGTGGCAGTGACACAAAACACTGCGGACCTTGCACACTCAACAAGTGGCGTATACAACTTGCGTGTAGTCGCAGGAGGTAACGGTAGTGTTGAAGGGTATCGATTCAGAGATAAGACAAATACAGAAGTAGCCATTGGCTCAGAGCAAAACCAAACACACCGAATCACTCGAACACTTGGTGGTTTGATGTACACAGTAAATGGGGTAGAAGCATACTGTACACCTGTAGATGAGTTTATTGATTATAGTCCCGAAAACAGGGATAGCTCAGTTGTTACAGCAACTCAGACAACAGGAACACTCGCTGGATCATTCGTAGTTACATTTCCAGCAGTAATTGAAGAAGACCCAGACTCATGGAAGCAAGCAAACAATCAAGACTTTGTTGTGCCGGCAGGAGTTGACGGACGATACCTTATCAACACATCAATCACTACTAGCAATGCTGCCGTGGGTGATGACCTATCAGCCGATATTCGTCACACACCACTAGCTACCGGTACAGAAGTAACCCTCGCTGATGACAACGACAGTAACGAAACTGCTGGTATTCGTGGAGTTTCATTGTCCGCAACCGTGAACTTGGTTGAAGGAGATATTATCCGAATCCCAGGATTTGCAACAGGTACACAGACAATCAATCGTGTACGTCTGACAATTACAGAGCTAAATAGCACAAGTGTTGCTGTAGGGACAAGCCTAGCAAACCTTACAATCTGCAACCCACTAGTTGCTAACTCAGGGGCAATCGACATCAACACTGGACCAAACAACGTACCATTCTCATGGACACCAAACGCACTAGGCGACTACACAATCGAGGTAGAGGGTATTAACCCTGGAGGTGCTAACGACCAAGGACATATCCGTATTGGTACTACAGGAGTAGGGAGTACAGACGTGTTCGATGGTACATCACCAGCAGATAGGTTCGGAGATACTAACCCTAACCCACGGCAATACACATTCACTGTGACCAGCCTAACACTCCACACACTAACATTCGGGCTAGGTGGTAACTCAGCATTTGAGAATGTAACAGTTAAGACAGTTGATTGCCCAGATGGATTGATTGAATTACCAGAGGCAGTGATTGATGACTTGGCTAAGGTTTCAGATATAAACGACCAAACGGCCAGTGGATATATGGACATTGGGGATATGCGTATGCAGTGGGGAACAGATGTAGCAGGAACAATCACATTCCCACAACCATTTGGAGCTACACCAGTCATTACATTTGGAGAAAGCACAACAGATGGTGCATCAAGATCAGCAAGTACGACCACCATCACCACCACAGGATTTACTTTTGTTAACCATGTGGATACATCAAATGTTGACTCAGCATTACCAGTTGGGTGGATGGCAATTGGAACAAAGGCTTAATAGTATGACCGACATGTCGTTAAACTGTAATTAAAAATTATGGCACGAAATTACTTCAACACACTAAGCTCAATATCAGCTCAGATTTCTGGGGTAGATTTTGGTTCGCTTATATCTAGTACACTACCGACATCACAACCAGCAGTCCCAGGACTATGGAACGATGGAGGAGTTCTAACCTTCTACAATGGAACAACCAATGAAGTTGTAGATTATAACGAGGGTCAGGTAACTGATGCATTCGGAATTAATATTGGAATTGATAAATAAAATATATGTCACAAATTGTAACACCAGGAAACCTAGGACAGGAATTTGAATTGGGTACATCAGTACCAAATAAGATCACAGTTAAAGTTGATGGAACATCTGTAGCACGAGCAGCAGACGGTACACTTAACGCACCAGCACCAGTATGGGATAACGTAGCAAAGACTATTACCTTCCCAGCAGTGAACGGGGCAGCAGCTCAAGTGATTGATCTATCACAATTTACAACAGACATCTATGTTGACGGGGCTTCATTTGATGCAGCAACGAACGTACTAACATTCACAGACAATGACGGTACAACAGCAGATGTAACAGTGGATCTATCAAACCTATTAGGAGTATCAGCAGATGCAGGTAACCTTCTAACAGCAGGAACAGATGGGAAAGGACTATTGGTTGCGGCGACAGTGGAAGCACTAGCAACTGAAACATGTACGGATGCGTTTAATGTAAACCTGTTCAAATCATTTACAGCCTAACAATTAACCTATGTCAACATTAGTAACACCAGGAAACCTAGGACCAGAGTTCGATCTAGGGGCAATACAAGCAGATAAGATTCGATTGAAACTCGGTGCTGGTCTTGCCATACAACCAGACGGGACTATTGTCGCTACTGGAACTAACAAAGATCTCCTTCTAACTGGAGGTGGTCGTTGGTATCTGAACACAAACAACTCATGGGTTACTGATTCGGATGACAACTACAGTGTCCAGTATTATCAATTCGCAGAGGTTGCGGGGACAGGAGCAGAACCTATCTATGAATGGGAACACAAAGGTATGTTGATTCCTGCGGGATATAACCTAGAGAAACTTGATATCGTAGGGAGATTAAATGCCGTGGATGGAATTACCGACCTAGAGTACAGAGTAGTTATCAGGCATCCAAACGCGTCTAATTCATGGGAAGTAACAGGGGTGAACCTTGACACAGAGATGACGAACATCGTAGCTGCTAGTGGTTTCTTAAAACCAGCTGGTTACACAGGGGTTCTCAACCATCAGTTCAAAACAAGTATAGATCTAGCCAACACACCAATCCCAGAGGATGCACTTGTATCTATTTATATGAGGCCGGTCGGGACAGTATCAGCTCGTAGGTATTTACAAAGTACTTACACTTACACATTAAGTTAACAAATATGACACCAGAACAACTACAAGAACTAGGAGCATTCCTAGAAAGCGAACAAGTCCAAACACTACTACCTATGGTATTAGCCGACCTTGGATATAACCCAGCGGAACATGGAGATAATCCTTTGATATTTGCATTAACTACCATCGTCGGTAACTATGCACAAACAAAGGAAGCACTTGCTTATGGAATAGGATTAGCAGACCTGCTTAAACGGAAACAAGAAATTGATGATGAGCTACAGTCATTCCTACTAGAAGAATAATATGGATACCAACACATTTCTAAAAACATTGAGAGAAAACTGGATGTTCGTACTTATGATTATAAGTATTGTAATTGGTTACACTAACCTACAAAATCAAGCGAGTGATGCTTTGAGAATTGCACAATCTAACAGTGAGTGGCAAACTAACTGGGAGAGTAACGGGGAGTTGCCGCTAGACATCATTCAAAACGGTAAGATCGAAGTACTTGAAGAGAAAGTTGATAAGATTGAGGCACTTGACCTTGACGCTAGACTTACAGCCATTGAAGTCAACCAAGACAATATTAAAGTAACGCTACTGGAAATAAAAAACGCGGTAGTTGATTAAGATATGAACTATAAAAATTATCTAATAATCACTTGCTTCTTAGTCGGTTCGATAATCTTTCTCGGGGAGAACTTACAAGTACTTAAACACTTTTACTTCCAATGATTAGAATTACACCAAGAAAACCACAGATAGTGCCGGACAGAGACGGATATAGAAACTGGTATGTAGACCAGGCTTTTTCCGTTGAGATTGTATTCCCTAATGGTAAGCAGTTGCTATTACACATTGCCAAAGGATATAGATTCGATGGACACTCAGTACCCTGGGCACTACAATTCCTATTCCCCAAAGCTAAGGGGTTGGATTTGTATGCGGCATTAATTCATGACCTACTAATCGATCTCGAACCCTTCCTTAGAGTGACGAGAAAGCAACAAGACTGGGTGTATGGTGAACTAATGATTGAGTATTCAACCAATGGATTCAGATCAAGGTTTATGCCACGCGCTGTGAAGTCTTTTGGATATTTGAAGCATACTATTTGGGGAGATGATAGGGGAGAAATGAAACAGGTGACTGAATTATCTGTTGAGTGTTGGCATTAAGTATGGTATAATAGCCCTATGGATTTTATAAAAACAATTACAGGAATTAGCAAGTTCCTACACTCAGACGTGGGTAAAAAATATATTGCTAAGATCTATCCAGTCATCTCGCACAGATTAACCGCGAGGGGATTTGGGGATCTTGTTAAGTCTATTACTAGAACATATAAGTTCATTGATGATGAAGTATATAACAACCCTGGATACCATGAGGATGAACAGGATTATGTTGTAGATCATGAAGAAACAGTTGTGGCGGAATCTTCTTTTACAGAAGTAACACCAATGGAAGATATATGGGCTAGGGTAGGTGGAGAAGTAAAGGATAAGTTAATGCCAATGCATCAAAAGAGTATTGGTACATGTGCTATCCACACAGTACAAAACATGCTTAATACAATTACTATTGAGCGCGGGTTGGAAGAAAAGATTGAAACAGATATCTCTCTCATGTACCGGGACTACCGATGGAACAAGGGAGGAGGTAGGGATAAAGGAACTGTTGTTGATGATTTATTTAGAAAACTTAAAGTGGAAGGTATTCCTCTAAGAACTAATAAGGTTATCCTTAATAGGAAGAATCTTCTAGCACTAGATGAAAGTGAGACAGCAGAAGAAGGACGTGCATTTAGAACTAATGTATTCGGAGAAATTGTAAAACGAGGTTCAACAATTGAGAAGATGATTCAAGACCTTGATGGATTGGATACAGCGACTCATGCGGTGCAAGTATCAATCGATGTATTCCGTAATAAGAAAGGTAAGTCTTACTGGCATAACCCACTTATTAAATGGGAGGATGGAATGTATAAGTCAGGGCGGCATTCAGTAGCAATGTTGTTCAATACAATTAATGGAGAAAGGATTTCAATCCACTCTGATAATGGTAACCGCGGATTCTGGATTCTGGACTCAGGAGATGGAGCTATTAAATTCTTGACTGAATCATATCTTGACAAAGCTAGATTCAATTATCGTATTGTAAAGTTTGTAGATGCTAGACATCAAGCAATTCCTTATGTTAAACCGGCGGGCGTAGATCTTGGAGAGGTGGTAATTCGTTACGGAGATACAGGAAGAAATGTCACTGCACTACAAGCGTATCTAGGAATGGATACATCAGTAGCTAAGTTTGGTCCAGCGACTAAGAGAGCATTGGATGCGTGGCAAGTTAAGAACTTAGGTAAGAGTTATGGAGGTACTCATTGGGGTAAGATTTCCCAACTTACTTACAAAGCATTGAAGATTAAATAGAGTATAAATAAAAAGCATCAGACGTAAATCTGGTGCTTTTTTGTTGGATACAATGTACCAATTGAATATTTCGGGACCCTTAGAACGCAATTTTAGGACGCCTTAAACCCAGCATTTCCATTAGAATTGTCTACATACCATGTAATACCACCTGCTTTTCTATCATCAGCAGAACCACACTCCATCAACACCGCCCCATAAACTTCCTCAATTGATTGTGTACCATCAACCACAGAGCCAATATTCTTTTTCATATTCTCTCCTACCGCCGTAAGTGTAGGATAATTCTCAAACACTTTCTCAATCTTACCTCGCTTCTTAACGCGGTCCATAGCGACTTCAACTGGAATATCGATTAAGATTTCTTTGAAGTAGATGCCTTTAGATGATAAGTATTTTTTATATCCGTTAATTAAGTTCTCCACAAACCCCTCACAAACTCCAAAGTGCTTAGAGTACGCGCGCATAGATGACCATGCTCGTGTCATAACTACATTCTGTCCAGCTTCTAAAGCCGGGATGATTTGATTTTCTGTGACGTCAATATAATTTGCCATCATTACAGCTTGGAAGTATTCTTCTGATACTCCTTCCTTACTTGTATTCTTCATCACTTCTAATAGAGCACCAGTCTCATTGTTATAGTTAGGCAGTGCCAGCTCAACCCAGCCTAGTCGTTTTGCCAACAACTCTGCTTGCGTAGTTTTACCTGATGCATCTACTCCTTCCAGGATGTATAATTTGTTTTTCATTTTATTTATCTTATTGTTAATACATATATTCTACCACATAAATAACAAAACAAAACTGTGGATAAATTATATTAAACCTGCCTTTAATCCTTTTTTGTAAGCTGATATATATTCTTTTCTATTATATGGCTTTTGCAATAGACTGTTCTCTAATAGTATATCCACAATTCCAGACCTTTTTTTAATAGAAGATCTGTTTCTGGAATTATCACTAGCGGTAACCCAACGTAAATTATCTAACCTATTATTAGATTTATCTCTGTCTACATGATCACACTGGTGTTTACCAGAAGGACATTCTATCCCAAAACTCATCAGCATGTACCGACCGGCATTAAGTAAAAACTGTTTTTTGTCTTTGCTAACCCTTATCAATTGATAACCATCTCTATTATCCTTCATCTTCAATATCCTTCCCACCGGAGAATTATTGCCAAGTCTTTTTGTCTTAGTCCTAACTCTACCTAAATTACTAATTTCATAAAGATCTTCCCATTCATATAAGTCGACCCATTGTTCTTGTATGTTCATATATAATATTCACTCCTTTCCGTTGTTAAAATAAGTGAAGGATCTTAATCCTCCACAAGTTGTTTAGATTCTAAGTCGAATCACATGCAGGACACACCGTACAATTGCCAGGACAAACCAGATCCTTACCTTGAGCATTACGAAATCGTTGCTCTAATGTTTTCTTTTGTCTGCGCTTCCGAGTACGTCCGCGTCTATGGGGTAATAATATTACCATTGCTAGGTCCTCCTCTTTTATAGACTAATACATTATAACATTAATCAAGGTCATTGTCAAGATTAATACCCTCAAGGTCTGGATACTTCTCTCTATCATACTCTGCCATCTCAGCATTTATCTCATCTATCTCAACAGCCACACACTCCATGATTAACGCGGCGGCGTCTTGCAATTCTAACTGGTCGTCATTCACTACGAACTCTGCAAGTAGTTCATTTAATTGATATAGTTCTTCTCTATTCATTTAATTATTAATTAGTATGTAATGTGCACGTTACACCCCCTTAGGAGCTGATAGAGCCTCCTCCCTTGTCTTATAAGTCTTGTCCGACCTGAACCATGAACTACAAATATTACACTGATATCGTTTATAAAATCTCTTTAACGCTGGGCGACACCCCCGCGCAGTGTAATCAGTTGAACCACATGAATCACAAGCCTTGCTTCCTTGATACTTGGATACATTGGTTACCTTCACATATGGAAGGAGTTTATAATATAACTCCACTGTCATCTCTACATCCCTCTCGTTATAAATCCTCATCTTATTCCAAGCCCATTCCTGTGAATCATCGTCACCCATTATACATTGTTCCCAGAGATAGGCATGGCTACCAATCTTACCACCAATCCCGAAGTGAGTACACAAGTAATCAAGACTGTTAGACGCAAACTTACCACTCTTCCTCGCCATCTTTATTGTATCATCTGATTGTAGATAAGGTAATGAATCAAGTCCCCAGTATACGAATCGAGCATTCAACATTTTAATATCAAACTTGTCTGAGTTGTGGCCAATAAGAATTATATCTCCTTCCTTATATGACTTTACCAAGTGGGAGTGAATACGTTTGACAATCTTCTTGTCAGACCAAGCCATTGAACGTAGAGTTGCCGGAACATAATCTTCTTCAATAGTTGTGGTCCACATCTCGTCCTTCCTCTCATTGTACATACTAATAGACATGATCTTCTGACACTCAATCTCTTTAATAAAGTTGAACTCAAAGTAGGGTGGGTATCCCCATGCTATTGCCGGCGATACTTCTATGTCGTAGAAGATACGTTGATAGTTGGTTTTATGCATGTATATTATTTACTTGTTAATTTACTTAAGCACGGTTGGAGATACGAGGATTAAAACCTCAATTCCCGAAAGACCACTGGTACTTCCATATCCCCAACCCTACCAAGGTAGAGTGATCCTGAACATATCTTCTCCATAACTTGTCTGAGTAACCTACGTGTTATGGAACGATGTTGGTTACCTATAAATCGACACAATAAGGGTTACATAATTCACTACCGTCACCCTGTGTAGGTCTGCACGTTGTGTTTAATTGTGTCTACCGCCTTAGCGGTGAGGGAGGCACCGTGCCAGATAGAGTTTCCTCCGATCAAATACCCCCCTCACCACCCACGTGGTGTGTGATTACACTTGAATGTCTTCACATGGGAGAATGTCTCCGAATACATTGACTTTCTTTCCATCAATTTCTTCTCGTACAATTTCCTTTCCAGCTTTTTTAAGCTTTTTGTTTACAGTTTTAACTTGTGCAACTGTTAAAGAATTAACAAGTAGGTCAAAGTCTTCTGCAAATGATTCTAACATGAATCCCATAAGGTTATTCGATGGTGATTCCGATGCTTGCATTTCAATTTCTCCCAACTCATCATTTTCTCGTGTGATTTTAACGTTATACCATGCTTGCACGGCGATAACTACCACTAAAATAAATATAATATATCCCATAAATTTTAATTAAGATTATAATCCTGTACCATGACACCGAACCAGTCCATGTCATATAACTGTACTTCATAATGCTTCCAGTCTTTATCTAATACTAATAGATCAAGCCCTTCCACAGTCCACCCAGCCATATGCAAACAATACGCATAATAATTTAACTGGATAGTATGGCCCGCAAGTTTTGTCTTATCTTTATCCTTGAATTGCTTAAGCAGTTTATGCTTTGAATCCGCGACATTGATATCAACATTAATCTTGTAGTCCTGAACTCTACATATCTTCCTGTCCCAATCTACAATAAGTAGACGGTCAACAAACCCACCCATTAAGAATGGAGAATAACTTACCAGTGGTTCTTGTACAGAATCACCGAGAAAGTTTTTCTTCTCCATCATTAAGATAAAGTCCGCCACCATCTTCTTGAGAATAGTTTCTTGCTCATGTCGTTTACTACTAAAAACGAGGTCAGCAAGTATTGGGTGGGAAGGTCGTGCATAGTTCTGTGTTGCACCCTTCTTAGACTTTGTTATCTTAGCCCCCATGTCCTTGAAGCGATTGTAATTCGCGCGACAGGTGGCAACAGTATCTAAGATTTCATTGAAGTCATATGATTGATTGTTAAAGTGCTTCTCTAATAAATTGTGGATTGCCGTACCAAATGCCGAAGCATCATTCCCTTTCTCATCCCACAATTCTATTATCTGCGAGGCTGATACTCCCCATGAATTTGCACAGATCTTTGCAATATGTTCTTTTGCAAATGGTTTTGTGAAATTCTTTTTAAAGGTTGAACCTCCTTTATACGCGACCCCATTAAGAGTAAGCAAGTGTTCTTCTTCGTTGAAGTTAAATGCTTGTCCATCAGTGAAGGATAGTATCTCATCCCCAATGGTTTGCGTTATGCTTTTTTTATTTTGTTTCGACTAACTGATGAAGGGTTGTCAGAACATGTGAGTGCGATGTGGATGAAATG
>CALLVB010000099.1 GCA_938010795.1 Minisyncoccota bacterium | reverse complement strand
CTCTTCTTGGTATATAAAATCCTTATAGTCTTCAATCTTAATAAACCACCTGGAGGGCACGTTCCACCCGAACCGTAGAGGCAGGATCTTGGACATTGTATCCCTTCGCTTCAATAATAGTCTTATCATTAATAGTTCCTACATCACTCTTCTGTACACGAACTATCGCATACGGAGATGTTGAGGTAACACCGTCCGCTTCTAAAAAGTGTAGCCTAAAGCGTGAGTCTGAATTAAATTCATCTCCCGTACTAACATACAATTGAATGTCTGATTTTCCATCACAATAAATATCAGCAGGAGGTGTACTTGTTGCAGAACCAAATGCTTCTACTCGCAAATCATGATACAAGGCACATTCTAATGCCGAGTCAGCGGCGTAAAATGCATTCTGAGATTCTCTTCCTGAAGCAGAGAGCTGCAATTCTTTAATAGCCACAGAGGCGATAAATGCACCAATAGAAATAACTAACGTCGAAACGAGTACTGCTACCAATATAACGAATCCGTTTTTATTATTATTTGTATACATAATTACCATTCTAATAAATTCTCATGTAACGTGTAGCTACGTGTACTCTGCTGGAAAGGCCACGTCACAACTACTTGTACTTTTACATCCTTTCTATCTGGGTCTTCAACATACCACACTCTAATCTCTCGTGTATATTTTGTTGGTGTAAAAGCAGGATCCACAAGGTTATAGGTATATTTCTCAGTATTACTTCTAATTACAGGACACCCAGAACTTGCTGAACACCGCTGGGTCCAAAAATAATCCCCCGCAGCAACAGTTGCGTCAATTATACAACCGGGAGCTGTAAGATTAACAAGTTCTACCTTACAATCAGAATCTAACCGTCCAAAAAGCTGGTCTTGATTATTAATTTTATTGTAATCTCTCATATTACGTACCACCTCAACACCTTCTTGTGCTAAATAGAATGCAACGATCTGATCCTGTGCTAGTCTGGCTGCTGTAATACCATCTTGCGCTAATGACATAGGTGCCACAACTGCAATAAGCATGATAGTAATGGCTATCATTGTCTCAATGAGTGTAAATCCTTGTTTTTTTGTTTTATTGACTATCTTTTTCATATCTATGGTGCTAATTTACGTTGTGAAATTGTTGACTGTAGTTGAAAGTCATCAACTACATCACCAACTTGAATTTCTCCTCGAACCACTACTGTTACAAATGGCTGGATCCCTCCGTCTACAGAAGAAGGTTCAGTCCCTTGAATATAATAATTGAGATCTGTAATACGCACATCGGAACCAGTAAGATTAAACCACCCTCCACCATCAATTTGTCGCTGGATGGTTTCTCCATTTAATCTGTATATTGCAGCCTCACCTTTATCGGTCGTGAAGTATATATCTTGTGATCCTCCTGCTGAGGTGTCATTACATGGTGCTGATGTACCTGCACAGTAGTCTGAGCCTACTCGTAATTCACGCGTCATTCCCTCCATAGCAATATTCACGTTATTAACCACGAGTTTAATTGCTTTCGCATTTCTATTTGCAGCAATCACCATAAATAGTGCCCCGAGTGCAATCGTCATCACCACTGCAAAAAGACCTAAAGAGACGATGACTTCAATAAGTGTAAATCCTTGTTTTGTATGTGGTTGTTTATTCATAATATGTTTATGGAAGAATTGCTCGCTTCGTTATTGAAATATCTCCAGCTACTCCCACAGAGATAACTTGATTGAACCCAAGAGCTACTCGAGACGAAAGTACAATTTCTGCATATGAATGTGACGCAACATCCGATGACTTAATAATAGCATCTGGATTTGGCCGTTTAAACGTAATATGTAATTCGTCTCGTTCTATACAACTAGTAGCGTCATCCCCCGCACAGATCTCACTAATATAAATCTCTTTATTAATTCTAAATATATCGATACACTCGTCTGCACTATTAACCACACATGCTCCGCCACTACCACTATTGTCAAATAAATTATTAGACCCAGGTACAGTACCGTCTTTATTATCAATAAAAATCATGAATCCTTCATCGTTTGGATCTCCCAACACATCAACAAGACTCTGAGTTGTGAAATATATACCGTAAGGAATTGCTTCTGCAAAGTCATCTACCACCACTCCTCCTTCTTCTCGCCTGTTGATACCGAATGCCTGTGCGGTACGAACTGTTAATGCGACATTATATGTCATATTCTCAAGGTCGATTTCTTTTCCAAATTGGTTGTAGTTTACAAGAGAGGTACCAGCTAACAAGAAGATAATAGCCATAACAAGTAAGAGCTCTATCAGGGTATACCCTCCTTTTGTTTCTATTTGTTTTGTAGTAATTATATTCATTATGATAGTGATAACCTAAAAGGGAAATACGTTATATCCAGATATATATACAAACCACATGGCTAATACCATAAACGGACCAAATGGTATTGCTGTTTTCATTGTTACTTCTTTGTCATCATCTGAACGACGCACATAAGAATCAGTACCTACCAAAATTACAGCGATAATCGCTCCGATCCAAAACGAGATAACCCATGCTGAAAGTCCCAACGACAAACCAAGCAGCGCTCCCATAACCAATGCGATCTTTGAGTCTGCCATACCCATCCATGTTCCTTTTGATAAAGCCCATAATAAAAAGAGTGGAAGTGCAAGCACTACTGCTGCAACTAATGCCTCTAATAATTCAATTTGTGGCACTGAACGAAACCCAAACATATGAGAACCAACTGCAAGCAGCACCAACGGATAGACCACTATGTTTGGAACTATCATGTGCTCATAATCAAATAAAAATAAAATAAGAGCTAAGGCGAAAAATAAGAACATATAGAATACTTCTCCAACAAATGCACCTCCAAGGACAGCATGTGCTGAAAATACCTTTAAGAAAACAGTCATGAAGATCACACCTGAAAGTACTTCAACATACAAATATTGAGGTGAGAGTGAGACATCACAATTCCTACAGGCACCACGTTGCCACAAATATGAAAGTAACGGGACCAACTCTTTAGGTGTGAGCGTCGTCTTGCATGTAGTACATGAAGACCTGTGTGTAAATATATGTTTCCAAAAATCTTTGGAAAGTAATTTCTGCCAAATAAACTTTACTTCTGACTTTTTCTCTAGTCCATGTGTCATATACACATTCATAAAATCAACAGCAACTACGTTGAGAAAACTCCCCAAAATAGCTCCTAACATAAATAGTGCTATCAAGTAGCAAACGGTTAGTATAATCATGAATCTATTATACCAAGTTCTTTACAAGTAAGTAACGAGAGTCTCTGTTAACAATATATGAGATACACAAAAAACCACCCAAGGGTGGTTTTTTGTTGGAATTAACTCTGAGAGTTTATTCTCAAATATCTATACTAGAAACTAGTTAGTGTATTTGTGAACAAGTTCTTCTGAGTTGTTTAGCGCTTCTCCTTCAACAGGAGCGATCGCTGTTCCTTCAACTTCAATCGCACCTGCGAATGTAATTGTTGTTTGGATAATATCTCCAGTTGTTCCTCCAGATACAACATCTGCTTTAACAACGAAGTATTCTGTTGAACCATCGTTGATTGAGAAGTCGACTAGAACATCTGATTCATCTTCTGCGTCAGCATATGATGAACCTGTGTAAATTGTCCAAGTTGCTCCTGCATCTGCGTCTCCAGTATCTACAGCTGTAGCTACCATTGATGCAGCGATGATATCAAGATCTTCTCCTTCAGCAGTAATTGCAAACTTAGCAATTACGTTATCTTCAAGATCATCTTCTGTAACATCATCTTCTACAATTGTTGGTAGACCTGTGTATACAGCAACACCCGTTAGAGTAGTCGCAGTAACAGCATATAGATCACCATCAACTTTTGCATTTCCAGCATCAACGTTAACGTTAACGTTAGATCCTTGAGTTGTTACGTCGTTAGCTAGTTCAGCTCGGAATTCTAGAACTACCGCTTTATCAGCTTCTA
>CALLVB010000098.1 GCA_938010795.1 Minisyncoccota bacterium | reverse complement strand
TGTGGGGACGGATTTTTCTTTCCCTCAATAATTACAAGAACTATGGAACGAATAATGATCAAAGACCTTTCTGTAAAGAAAGGCGAAGAGGTACTCATCAAAGGGTGGGTAGACGTAGCGAGAGACCAAGGTAAGATGGCGTTTTTTGACTTTCGGGATGTTTCAGGAAAAGTACAAGGAGTAGTATTTGGAAAACCTGATGTGTTAGAGGTTGCCAAAGAACTGCGGTCAGAGTGGGTTGTTGCAGTTACCGGTAAAGTGAACGAGCGACCAGAAAAGATGATTAAAGAAGGAGTACTTAATGGAGATATCGAGCTTGAGATTACTGCTATTGAGGTTTTGAATAAAGCGGAAACACCGGTATTTGAACTTGATAAAGACACGCGTGAAGTGGGGGAGGAGACGCGATTAAAGTATCGGTATCTTGATCTTAGAACAGAACGAATGAAAAATAATATTATTGCTCGACATGCAATTATTAAATATATTCGTTCACATTTGGACGAACAAGGATTTTTTGAAATTGAAACTCCGTTGTTAACTAAATCTACACCAGAAGGTGCGCGTGATTACTTGGTACCATCTAGGTTATATCCAGGACATTCGTATGCACTTCCTCAGTCGCCTCAACAATACAAACAGTTACTGATGAGTGCTGGATTTGAAAAATATTTCCAACTTGCTCGTTGTATGCGTGATGAAGATCTTCGAGGTGACCGTCAACCAGAATTCACTCAGCTCGATATGGAAATGAGTTTTGTGACAGAAGAAGATGTTTTACAGACAAACGAAGAGTTGCTTATTAAGTTGGTTACAGAGCTATACCCAGATAAAAAGATCCAAGAAATTCCATTTCCACGAATCACCTATGCAGATGCAATGGAAAAATACGGTAACGATAGGCCAGATATTAGAGAAGATAAAGAAGACCCGAACCTTCTTGCCTTCTGTTGGGTAGTTGACTTTCCATTCTTTGAGAAGACAGCTGAGTCAGATGATCCACAAGCTGAAGGAGAGTGGACGTTTACTCATAATCCATTTTCGCTGTCTAAGCCAGAGGATATCGAGAAGATTCGAACAAAGACTGATATTGCTTCAATTACTGCTTCTCAGTATGACATTTGTCTAAATGGATATGAGATTGGTGGAGGGTCAATTAGAGCTCACGATCCAGAAATTTTAAGATCCACGCTTCAAATTTTAGGACACTCAGACGACAAGATTGATGCTAATTTTGGACATATGATGCATGCATTTGGATCAGGAACGCCACCACATGGAGGAATTGCATGGGGCCTTGATAGATTAATTATGATTTTACAAGGAGAGCCGAATATTAGAGAAGTTATGGCGTTTGCTAAAACTAGAGAAGGGCGAGATCCAATGATGGGATCACCAAGTGTTGTAGACAAGAAACAATACGATGAGTTACATCTAGAAGTTAAGAAGAAGAAATAAACAAAAAGCGACGGCAGAGCCGTCGTTTTTTGTTACAATACTATAACTATGGATAGATATAACCACCAAGAAATAGAGCAGAAATGGCAAAAAATATGGGATGAGAAGAAACTGTATCTTACTGATATACATAAAAAGACAGACAACGGCAACTTCTATCTACTTGATATGTTCCCGTATCCATCTGGAGATGGTTTGCATATGGGTCACACAGAAGGATATTCAGCAACTGATATCTTCTATCGACATAAACGAATGCTTGGATATAACGTACTCCACCCGCAAGGCTTTGACTCGTTCGGTTTACCAGCTGAGAACTATGCAATTAAAACCGGTACTCATCCAGCAGAAACAACAGAAACCAATAGCGCAAACTATATTCAACAGTGGAAATCACTAGGACTTGGGCATGACTTTGACAATATTATAAAGACGTCTGACCCAAGTTATTATCAATGGACTCAATGGTTGTTTGGGGAGTTTTATAAAAACGATTTAGTATATAAGAAAACAGATACAGTTAACTGGTGTGATTCTTGTAATACCACAATCGCAAATGAACAAGTTGAGGATGGTCATTGCGAGCGATGTAAATCAGAGATTATTCAAAAAGAAATTCCTACTTGGTCATATAAGATTACTGACTTTGCCGATGCATTGATCGATGATCTCGAGACAGTTGATTGGCCAGAAGCAACTAAGAAAAAACAAATAAATTGGATAGGGAAATCCGAAGGGTCAGAAATTGATTTTGCTATTAAAGACAGAGAAGAGGTCATTAGTGTTTTTACCACTAGGGCAGATACGTTATTCGGAGCAACATACCTTGTATTAGCACCCGAGCATCAACTTATCCAAGAACTCTCAAATACTATTACTAATTTTGCTGAAGTTCAGGCTTATATCGACACAACAGCTAAGAAAACTGAACTGGACAGGCTTGAGAGTAAAGAAAAGACCGGGGTGCAATTACAAGGGGTTACGGCAATTAATCCAGCTAATAATCAAGAGATTCCCGTATATATAGCGGACTACGCGCTTGTTAATTATGCAACGGGGGCTGTGATGGCTGTACCTGCTCATGATGAACGTGATTTTGAGTTTGCTACTAAATTTGAGCTGCCGATTAATTATGTTGTTGCTAAGCACTTAAATAAAAGTGAAGATATATCACATCACTCAAAAGGAGTATATGCCATTATTCAAAACAGTACCGGTGAATTTTTGATTCAACATTTTTCAAAGAGAGATTTCTATTGGTGGCCAGGAGGAACAAAAGAAGGAGAGGAGACTGATGAAGATACACTCAAAAGAGAGATTCAAGAAGAGACAGGATATTTTGACTTTGAAATTAAAGAAGTTTTAACAGAATTCTATATTGATTATCCTCATGATTCTGGTTTAGGTAGGAAACACCTCAAGGCATACAGAGTGGTATTACATTCTGAAGATACAAAAGAAGTAAATTTGATGGATGATGAGGTTGCAGATAATATTAAACTTATGTGGATGACTGAGGAAGACATAAGAAAGAATATCCCAAGTCACCATTCTAGAATTCCATTCATTATTGAGACTATCGACTCACACAAGCAAAAAAAATGTTTACCTAGCGTTGGTACAGTCATTAATTCAGGTGAATTTGATGGGATGAGTTCTAATGATGCAAAAGTAGCCATTACTAAAAAAGTTGGAGGACGAATGAAGTCTACCTACAGGTTACGAGATTGGTCGCTCTCTAGGCAGCGGTATTGGGGATGTCCAATCCCAGTTGTATACGATCCACAGGGGAATTCACATTTTGTAGGTGAGGAGAATTTACCATGGTTATTGCCAACTGATGTTGATTTTGTACCAACAGGGACTTCACCATTAGAAAATTCTCAAGAACTGAAAGATAGAGTAACTAATTTGTTTGGAGAAGGATGGGTAGCAGAATACGACACTATGGATACGTTTGTTGACTCATCTTGGTATTTCTTGCGCTACCCAGACATGCACAATACAAATGAATTTTGCTCAAAAGAGATTCTAAGACAATGGCAACCTGTTGATTTATATATCGGAGGGGCAGAACATACATACATGCACCTTTTATATGCACGATTTTTCGTAAAAGCACTACACAAAATCGGTATCGTTGACTTTGTAGAACCATTTAAAATGTTACGTCATCAAGGAATGGTTAATGACAAAGAGGGTAAGAAAATGTCTAAATCAAAAGGAAATGTTGTTAACCCTGATGATATGGTTGAGCGTTTTGGTGCTGATGCTGTACGAACGTACATGATGTTTGCAGCACCACTAGAAGATGATGTTATTTGGAATGAAGATAATATTGTGGGTGTGTATAGATTTTTGGAAAAAGTATGGGCACTTACAGATAAAGTTTCTGAGGGTCACAACGAAGCAGTTGAAAAAGAGCTACATAAACTTATAAAAGCAGTTGGTGATCAGTTATCAGAATTAAAGTACAACACAGCTGTCTCTGACATGATGAAATTTATTAATATGGCTTCTAAAGAAGAATCAATCTCTCAAGATCAATTATTTAGATTCATACAGCTTCTCTCTCCCTACGCTCCACATATCGCTGATGAAATTTCAGAAAGATTAGGTACAGGATTGGTTTTGGAATCAGTGTGGCCTACATATAATGAAGACAAGCTTGCTGACGAGACTGTCACTATCGGGGTTCAGATTAACGGCAAGAGAAGAGGGGATATTACTGTTTCTCCAGATGCTACCCAAGAAGAGGTGCTTACAGCCTCACACAGTGAGTCAACTATTAAGAAATGGCTAGACGAAGGAGAGACTCGAAAAGTTATTTATATTCCTGGGAAAATTCTTAACATTATTGTAGGATAGATATATGGCACGATACAAAGACCCAGAAGAACGTCTTGAGGATATTGAAAAGACGGTCAATCACATTAAGCACACGGTTGACTCAATGCAGCGACGTGCAATGATTATTACTATTTTTAGGTTACTGAAACTGCTCGCACTTATGGCGATTCTTTTATGGGTATATCATGGACTACAACCATTCATTGAAAATCTAGGAGCTGCTTCTGTAAAGGCTGAGCAAAATATCGAAGATGTAAATAATTCAATTAACTCAGTTAAATCATTCTTCGGAATAACGGATGGAGAGTAATCCACTTGTAATATTCTATAATTTCATTACAATAGCCCTACTTAGATTTATCTAAGGGGTCAGTACTTCATTATTTTTAGCGGAGTTTCAACTGTACCTGCCGAGATAGCTCAGTTGGCTAGAGCATTTGATTGAAGCTCAAAGGGTCGGCAGTTCGAGTCTGCCTCTCGGCACAAAATATACAAAAGTCACGCATGAGCGTGATTTTTGTATGTGTGTAAATTATGTACGGTGACTATATGTTTACTACATAAAAAAGAGCAACGTTAATGTAAAACGTCGCTCTCTTAGTGGGTCAAGTTGCTAGCGGGTCATTCCATTCGGCAAACTGATCGAGAAATTCTGAAAATTTATCAGAAGATCCTTTAGCAGTAGACTCTAGCGTAACGAGTAGGTGATTTCTTTGTAAGAGTTGGTAGACTCCACGCACAGAAATCATCACACCGTTAAGACGAAAAGGTATTCCGAACTTAACTATTGAACCTAAACCAATTGATTTAAAAAAATCATGTGGCAGATATAATATCCCATCACTCACCAATATCTTATTTATTTTTACTCTTTCTTCTTCAGAAGTAGGTAATGTAGTGATATTTGATGATTGCATCGTTTGTCTCCATAGATTACGATAACGTGATTATACTTATCTATATGATTTTAGTCAAATAATCCCATTACTACATCTTTTACAGCTGTACCGTCAGCTTGACCCGCAACTTCCTTCATGACTGCACCGATAAGTACACCCATTTTTGATTTATCGTTGATACCCATAGTAGTTTTTACTTGAGTAGCAATCTCTCTGATGGCTTCTGCTGACATCATTTCAGGAAGGTATTTCTCAAGAATACCAAGCTCTGCTTGTTCTGTTTCAGCAAGCTCTGGACGACCTCCTTCAGTAAATTGAGTAATAGAGTCTTTTCTTTGTTTTACACCTCGCTTAATGAGAGAAAGTACTTCGTCATCAGAAAGATTTTCTCTATCAGTTCGTCCTGGTTCTGCCAGTAGGTTAGTGAAACCAGCCACGAGCGATTTAATAGCTGTTACTTTAGTTTGATCTTTTTCTTTCATTGCAGCGATCATGTCTGCTTTGATTTGCTGTTGTAAATTCATCCATACATTATAACGAACGTGGATAAGCAGGCAATGGGTATTAAGATTCGCTTGGTACAATGGTTGTATTATGGATACACTACTTATCATTCTTCCTGCACTATTGGTATCAGGTGTACTTATTATTATTGCGTGCGTTGTGTATTTTTTTATCTGGAGGGAATTAAAGTCAGCCAAAGGCAATAGCTCACAAGATCAATCTTTTTTACTCATTCAGAACCAACTACAAGAAATTGCAAAAGCTAATCAGGATTTAAAGCTCTCTAATGAACAGTTAAAGTCAGATCTGACTGAAAAGATTCAGGATAAGATAGGGCAGTCACAAAAGATGATGTCTGACTCAGTTCAGACTCAATTGCAGGAATCACAAAAACTCATTAAAGACATCACTGCTGAGCTGGGCGCAGTTAAAAGCCAAGGTGAGCAAGTAATAGGATTTACCGAACAGTTAAAGTCACTTCAAGATATTTTGCAAAATACTAAACAGAGAGGTGCGCTGGGTGAGTATTTTTTAGAGACTACTATTAAGAATATCCTTCCGCCAGATAATTATGAATTTCAATATTCTTTTAAAGATGGAACCATCGTCGACGCAGTAGTTAAGTTGCCAGATGGTCTTGTTCCCATTGACTCTAAGTTTTCATTGGAAAACTATAATAAACTCATAAGTGAGAATAATCCAGAAAACAGGGAGGCGTTAGCAAAGAGATTTAAGGAAGATCTTAAATTAAGAATTAATGAAACAGCAAAATACATCAAGCCAAGAGAGGGGACTTTAGATTTTGCATTTATGTTTATTCCATCTGAGGGAATTTACTACGATCTGCTTATTTCTAAAATTGGTGTGGTAAACACTCAAAACTTTTTAGAATATGCATATCGAGAGAAGAAAGTTATTGTGGTCTCACCAACAACACTACACGCGTATCTTCAAACAGTTATTCAAGGACTTAATTCACTCAAGATTGAGAAACAAGCAACACAAATTATTAAACAAGTAGGAAATTTACAGAAACACCTTAATTCATTTGAAACATACCACACTAAGTTAGGTAACTCACTCTCAACGGTAGTTAATCAATATAATCAGAATTCAAAGGCTATTAAGATGTTATCTAACGATGCTCTAAAAATAACTGGTGAGGGCGAAAAAATTGAGATAGCTGAACTTACAAAACCAGAGAAAGAACTAGAGGATTAATATCAATTTGTTACAATCGTAGCTATGAAACAATCACAACTATTTACAAAGACTCAAAAAGAGGCACCAAAAGATGAGGTCTCAAAAAATGCTCAGTTATTAATTCGTGCTGGATACGTCCATAAAGAAATGGCAGGTGCATACGATTTACTTCCATTAGGGTTCCGAGTAGTGGACAAAATTAAACAGATTGTAAGAGAAGAGATGAATGCTGTGGGTGCAACCGAGTTTTTAATGACGTCTATCCAAAATAAAAACACATGGACTGACACCAACAGGTGGGACGATGAAATCGTTGATGTGTGGTTTAAGTCAGACTTACACGCTGGTGGACAGGTTGGTTTTGGTTGGTCTCATGAAGAACCGATAACAGCTATGATGAAGAACCATATTCATTCATTTAAAGATCTTCCTGTATATGTATATCAATTTCAAAATAAACTAAGGAATGAACTCAGGGCAAAAGCAGGCCTTATGCGAGGAAGGGAATTCATTATGAAAGATATGTACTCATTCTCAATTGATGAAGAAACACATAATGTATTTTACAACCAAGCCATGGAGGCATATACAAAGTCTTTTGAGAGGTTAGGTTTAGGTGACGATACCTTTATAACATTTGCTGCTGGAGGAGCATTCACTGAATTTAGTCACGAGTTCCAAACTATTTGTGATGCAGGTGAAGATATTACTTATATAAATAGAGAGAAAAATATTGCAATCAATGAGGAAGTTCTTAACGAGAAAACTCTTAAAGACCTTGGGATAACCGAAGATGAGCTCGAAAAAGTCACAACCGCTGAAGTAGGAAATATTTTTAACTTTGGAACTGAAAAATGTGAACAAATGAATTTATATTTCGATGGACCAGAAGGTAAACCTATCCCAGTACATTTAGGGTCATATGGTATTGGTATTACTAGAGTGATGGGGGTAATTGCTGAAAAGATGTCAGATGAAAATGGACTGGTATGGCCAGAAGACATAGCTCCTTTTAGGATTCATCTGATTTCGATCAATGCAGATATAGAAGCACAAGATATATATGACAAGCTACAAGAATCAGGAGTGGAGGTACTATGGGACGATCGTGATGTGCGTCCTGGACAAAAGTTTGCTGATGCAGATCTTATTGGTATTCCACACAGAGTAGTGATTTCACCTAAGACCATAGAGGCTGGAGGTCTTGAATATAAGAAACGAACCGACGCTGATGCAAATATAATTAGTGAATCTGACTTGTTTCAGCTTGTAAAATAGTTATAATCAAAACCTTCTGAGGAAGATAGTTGCTCGAAAGAGAGGAAAGTCCGGACACACACGTAGCAATACGTAGCAGGGTAGCAGGTAATGCCTGTCGTTGGTGACAATAGAGGTGCGAGCAGTGACGCCTGATTCGAAAGATAATGGCACCCTTCGTGGGTGAATCGTATGGAGACATACGGGTGAAACGGCTAAATCCTTACTTGTGTGCAAGGTCGTACTCAGTTTACTGAGAGTGCTGCAAAGAATGTTGTGGCAACACAACATCAAGATAAATGACTATCTGAAAAACAGAATCCGGCTTACGAATCAGAATACATCAAAACACCAAGTCTAATGCTTGGTTTTTTGTTTGTTATGCACACAGGAATACAAGCCATCGTTGTTATAATCACAAGATCATGAAGAAGGCAAAGATAGATAAACCATTCCTTATACTCACTTGTTTGTTGTGCTTCGTCGGTTTTTTATTATTTTTTTCAGTTTCTTTGGGGACATTAGAGTCCACAGGTACCTTTCTGAAAACAATTGTGAAACAATTTATAGCACTTTCATTAGGTTTAGGTGCTATGTTTGGCCTTGCATATTACAAAAAGATTGATTATAAGACACTTAAATATTTTTCTATTTGGTTATTTTTAGGTTCTATAGTATTTGAATTACTAGTATTTGTGCCAGGTTTAGGTCTTGAGATAAATGGAGCGAGGAGATGGGTTGATATTGGTATAACAACACTTCAACCGTCAGAGTTTTTGAAAATTACAACTATTTTATTTCTCTCAGCTTTGGCTGCTGAATATGGAACTAAGATGAAGAATTTTTGGTCATTAGTACTCGTGATGTCTATGACCATTGGTGTAGTATTTCTATTATTGTTTGCGACTAAGGACATTGGTTCTTTCTTGGTAATCGCACTTGCAACACTAGGAGTTTTATATCTATCAAAAGCTAAAAACTTCCATATTTTTGGTCTTGCTGGTCTTGGGGTATCCGCGTTATTACTGTTGGTGTTTCTATTTAGACGTTATGCGTGGGATAGATTGGTGAGTTTTAGTGGAGTGAGTGGTGACGCACTAGGTAATGATTTTCAAATTAATCAGTCACTTTACACTATTGGTTCGGGAGAAATATTTGGTCGGGGATTTGGTCAATCACTGCAAAAATTTGCATACCTACCTGAGCCTTTAACTGATAGTATTTTTGCAGTTACCGCTGAAGAGTGGGGATTTGTTGGCTCCATCATAGTTATCCTTCTCTTTTTAGCTCTCGTAATCAGAGGAATTAATATCGCAAAAAGATCAAGAGATCTCTTTGGAAGATATATGGTTACAGGACTCATATTACTCATTGGGATACAGTCATTTATTAATATTGCTGCTATGTTGAAACTGTTTCCATTATCGGGAATGCCACTACACTTTATTTCACAAGGTGGATCTGCACTCCTAGGCACATTGATTATCTGCGGTTTAATACTTAATGTTTCCAGGCACGCAAAGAAAAAGGTATAATTTATCAAACTATGAAGATTGTTATTACAGGAGGGGGAACAGGAGGTCATTTTTATCCACTTATCGCAGTTGCTGATAAGATTTTTGATCATGCAGAACAGAGAAGGCTCTTAAAGCCTGAGATCTACTATCTTGCAGATAAACCATATGATGCAAAGTTACTGCACAGAAAGGGGATAGAGTTTCAAAAAATCTTTGCTGGAAAAGTGCGAAAATATTTTTCACTTAAAAACTTTTTTGACGGATTTAAAACCTTTTATGGGGTTCTCGATACACTAGTGATTATGTTTAAGTTATATCCAGATGTGGTATTTACTAACGGCTCATATGTTTCATTTCCAGTTTTAACAGCAGCAAAAATACTTCGTATTCCGATTTTTTTACATGCATCTGATGCTATTCCTGGTCGTGCGATCCTCACTGCCGCAAAAAAAGCAAAGAAGATTTCTATTGCATTTCCTGAAGCAGCAGAGTATTTACCTAAAGATGACAAAAAGGTTGCACTTATCGGTAATCCAATCAGAGACGAGCTTCTTAAGCCCCTCACTAGTGGTGCTCATGAATTTTTAGAGCTTGACTATAATATTCCGACAGTTTTCATTATTGGTGGGTCTTCAGGTGCGCGCCTTATGAACGATGCTGTTGTTGATGCGTTACCTAAATTACTTCTTGATTACAATGTGCTTCATCAGATTGGTAAAGAAAACTACAAAGAAACAAAAGGTAGATCAGATGTGGTTATTTATGATCATCCGTATAAAAATAGGTACAAACCATACGCATATCTCGATACTCTAGCTATGAGAATGTCAGCAGGGGCAGCTGATGTAATTGTTTCAAGAGCAGGAGCTGGTTCTATCTCTGAGATTGCCCAATGGAGAAAACCATCTATTGTTATTCCTATTCCTAGTAATGTATCGAGAGATCAAGAGAAAAATGCATTTTCATACGCACGTTTTGATGCAACAGTGGTAATGAAGCAAGCAAACTTGTCTGCCAATTTATTATTGTCTGAGATTCGAAGAATTCTCGAGAATCCTGAAGTTAAAGAGGATATGATCAAAGGTGCAACAAACTTCTCACGTCCAGATGCTGCGTCAAGAATCGCTGAGGAGATCTTGGAGATTGCGCTAGAACACGAAAAATAATATGGACATTAAACGATTTCAAAAGCGTAAAGAAGATTTTGTGTGTGAAAACTGTACTGCAAAAAATATCGGTGATGGTTTCACTAACCACTGTAAAGAATGTTTGATGTCAAAACATGTTGATATTTTTCCTGGAGACAGAAAAGAGGAGTGTGGAGGGTTAATGCCAGTAACCCACGTGGAAAAGAAAGGAGAAAAGTACACACTTACTCATACGTGTGACGTATGTGGTAGGCAAATAGGAGATCATTTTCGTGTAGGTGATAATTTCGAAACATTAATTTCATTGGTTGTTTCAACTAATAAGAAAAATGAAAATAAGTAATATTTGTGTATAATACGCTTTATGAAAATACGTATTATCTCACTTGTAATACTACTGATAGCTTCTGGCTTAGCTTTTTTTGTTTTACAACCAAATCAAGTTAATCAAGAAGGAGTTGTTGAGTCAGTATTCCCGTTTAAATTTGGTTTAGATCTGGTAGGAGGTTCATATTTAGTATATAAGGCAGATATTTCTGAATTAGATCCAGTAGAAGTCCCTGAATCAATGCAGGCACTTCAAAATGTTCTTGAACGTCGACTTAATCCAGTAGGAACAAGTGAGGTTCAAGTACGAACAGAAAGCGCTTCGGTATTTGCTGAAAACTCTAGTGATGAGCACAGAGTTATTATTGAAATCCCTAACGTTACAGACCCACAAGAAGCAAAAGATCTTATTGGCCTTATTCCATTACTTGAGTTCAAGTTACAACGTGATTTTGCGGATATTGATGAAGCACTTGCTCAAGCTGGTTTGTCATCAACTAGTACACCTGCACAAATAGAAGCTTCTGGTGTATCAGATGATATTTTTTATGTACCAACAGAACTGACTGGACGATATGTAGAAAAAGCATCCGTCGCTCAAGATCACATCACTCGTGAACCTATCGTATTACTCAACTTTAGTGGGGAGGGAGGAAGACTATTTGCTGACATGACAAAAGAGAATGTTGGTAATGTTATGGCTATTGTTCTTGACGGAGAAGTCATTTCAGCACCAGTCATTAGAGATGTGATTTATGACGGTAATGTTCAAATTTCTGGACAGTTTACCCTTGAGGAATCACAAGAACTTGCTCGTAATCTAAATTATGGTGCACTACCAGTACCAATTGAACTCATTTCAACACAAACTATTTCTGAATCACTGGGAGCCAACGTACTTTCTTCTGGGATTAAAGCAGCACTGTTTGGGGTCTTGTGTGTCATGATCTTTTTGATTGTGATGTATCGAATTTCAGGAATAGTAGCTTCAGTTTCATTGGTTGTGTATGTAGTTACACTCTTAGCACTCTTTAAGTTGTTTGGTTTTGTGTTTACAGCTGCAGGTATTGCAGGATTCATTATTTCTATTGGTATGGCTGTTGATGCAAATATTCTTATTTTTGAACGAGTACGTGAAGAACTTGCTATTGGAAAACAACTACGAGAAGCTGTTACTAGCGGGTTTAAGAGGGCATGGTTATCGATTCGTGATTCCAACTTGTCATCTATCATTACGGCACTGATATTGTTTTACATGACAACATCTCTTGTTCAAGGATTTGCACTTGCATTTGGTATTGGAGTAATTGTGTCTATGTTTACAGCCATTACTATTACAAGAACATTTTTAGCTGCTGTAACACCAGCAGGTAAAGTGAGTAAAAAGACATCGAAGTTTTATCGAGCACACCTTGTAGGTCGATTACCAGCACTATCTAACTCATCAAAATAATATGTGGATCATACAAAATAGAAAAATATTCTTTATTATTAGTGGAATCATCGCACTGATATCAGTTGCTTCTATTTCAATATTTGGATTTAACTTAGGAATTGACTTTAAGGGTGGATCGCTATTAGAAGTTAAATATCTTGAAGAACGTCCAAATACCGTAAATATCAAGTCACTTACAGATGAGCTAGGGCTTTCGGGAGCTGTTATACAGAATTTAGATACAGACTCTATTGTTATTACCGCGAGTGAGTTAACAGATGAGAAAAAGATTGAGCTCAGCGAACAACTCTCTCTTGATGGAGAATTTCCTTTCGAAGAAACACGATATAAGAACCTAGGACCTACTATCTCAGCTGAGCTTAAAAATAAGTCCATGTTTGCGATTCTCTTTGTGGTAATAGCGATTATCTTATTTATCGCATATACCTTTAATGGTGTATCCAGACCTGTTTCATCTGTGCGATATGGTTTAGTTGCAATTGTTGCACT
>CALLVB010000097.1 GCA_938010795.1 Minisyncoccota bacterium | reverse complement strand
CTGCTGATCCTTGTTTTGGAAACCAAACACTGGTATAACTCCTGTCCACATTTTCATTCCATGAAACGACTGTTAGTTCAGATCTTGCTCTGAAATGAGTTTTCCCAAGTTTAATCCTCTTGTCATGTCAAACATTGAGACGGTTGTTGAAGGATTCTAAATAGCTCAATTATCTTGAAAGGTCATAATATTCCGAATGTTCGAAGATTTGTGACTTTTGAATGACATCCGTCAAAAGTATTTCAGCCCTTTCATCAGTTTATATAATCCTTGATGGTTGATAGTTTTTTGTCTATTCTGCATCTTGATTCAGTGGAACACCCAGTGTGAATGTTTTTGTAGCATTTTTGCTCGCTATCTGACCTTTTCTGTTTGATTCCGTAATTTTTCGTAGATCATTGCATTCTGTTTTTAACCTTGTCTAGCTCTCTTTTTAAATATGGTAAAGAGGAGGTCACTGACGGTGCAGTGTTCGTCGCACATTAGCATGAAACAATAGTCGTTTTCTCACCCGTTTTGATGCTTTCTCATGATAGAAAAAATCGATTGACTGATGGAAATATGCTCTCCGATTTTGGATATTTCCTCTCTTTTTGCTCACAGTTTTAAATGTACCAATGGGTGGAATCAACTTTATTCAATAGCTGTCAACTTGTTTCACACAAGAGACAGCAGGACTTTTTGCTACCATTGTTACAGGATGAAACAAAAATTTGAAATAGTCAGCTTTGTCAAATCGGTTTTTTTTGTCATGACAGAAAAGCAATTTAATATTGAGATACGCTGACCGATATTGCATTTTTCATGTCTTTTCATTCACAGTTTAAAAATCTATGAAACCAATGGGTGCTCTGTGAAATCTGTTTCACACACAAGGTACATCATGGGTTGGAAACACTTCAAAATTTTTGCTATCGTTGTGACTAGAACGACCGACAACTGAAATAGTCAGTTTTGTCAAGTGGGGAATTTTTCCTCTCTTTTCACTCACAGCTTGAAATTTATAAAAAGTCAAATGGGGAATTTTTTCCTCTGTTATCACTCACAGCTGGCAAAAGTTTTAAAGTGTCGCCATAATTGTCACTTTTAATGTTATTCTGTTTTTAATACTGCATGTAAATTTCACTTTCTCTCTTTTGGAGAAAGTTCTTTGTGTAACCGAAATCTCAGAACTGTGTAGGAATACTTTATCGTTCTCTTTTTGGAGAACGTTTAAAACGTCATTTTGTCAGCAACATTGCGCTTTTGTTGCTCTGACTGTCACACCTTTGACATTTCATGTACCATCTTGAAGGTTTGTTTTGATACGTAACTTTTCCCATTCTCATTTTTGGGGAGAAGCTTTTTTGCATGTTATCTCAGAAGTTTGTACCAATGTTTTCACCCTTATTTCACATGTATCAAGGGTGCAACTTGCAACTTTTTGCGTTCTCTTTTTGGAGAATTGTGTTGCGAGGGTATTGACCGTTGTGTGAATAAAGGGCTTTTCACTTGATCAATTGCTTATTATACTTATAAGGTGACATTAGTTAACCGGTGCTCATTTACACGGGACAGATTGGTCTGAGCAACCTTGGAAAAACAGTAGAAATATCCCTTTGTATTCCGATAAGCAGCAAAGTATAACGAGATCACGATTCATGGGATCTTCGATGACTCTATCTCGCACTCATGATGGTCTACCAACGAGATCAAAAAGCGATCCTTCAAACAGCCCCGGATATGATTCAAATAACTTGTCATTCGTATATGTCAACGAGGAAAATGAGACCGAGGAAGAGGAGTAATAATACAACCCCATGACAATTGTTGTCACCAAATTCAATTTTTTCCAGAATGTCTGAATGTTTGAAAAAGCAACATAACATTGTTTTTGTCAAATCGCAAATTGGCAATATGTTGAATGAAAGTATTTCCCTCAGAAGTAACACCTGCATTCAAATGCAATTTGAAATGACTTCAACATTGTTCAGGATTTCCAGAGGTTCGCTTTTCACAAAAATCGGAAATTGACAACTTTTCGTCTAGGGATCAGCGAAAAGAGGAGAATCCATCGGTCTCCGCAATTTCGTCGGAAGACTTCTGTATTTTTTTGCTTTTCTTGAGATAATTTGCTAGCAACATCAAAATCCTACAACGATGAACATACCCTACTGCGCACCGAGAACTTTATGACCTAAGGGTCAACGCTGATTGGTCGGTCAATTAGATAGGGTCAAACGAATATCTCGGGTAACAGACGGGTCGTGTTTTGTAAAGGTAACCCCAGGTAGTAAAATCGTGCTCTTTAACTCGAGACTTTGAACCTTTTATTTATCTAAGAATGTTTTGAAATTGCAAATATGGGCTTATATCTCCTTCTTTGCATGAGGTCGGACATTAATACGTTTCTTTACCGATTATGACATGATTATGACATTATGAGCTTTTGACTGACGAGAGTGCGAGGTATCAAATTTGTTCCCCGTTTGATTGCTACTGTTCACAAGCTCAGAGAAGGTGACGTCCCAGCTTCATCTCTTCATTAAGTAGAACACTGTGAAAGGTGTCAGAATATTTCGACCTACAACACTGTTCAGCTTTTTTTCCTTGGCTCGCGTCAACTCTCAAGCTAGCTAAGGAGGAAAGTTCGATATTGTTGTTGGCATCATCAGCTCTCGCAGAAGAAAAGTTTAAAACGTTTCTGTCGTCAATATAGCAGAAGTCACAATCTCAACAAGAAGAGAAAAATCTTCATACTTCATCATTGAAGTCACCTTGGAACATCACTCTTAGTTATCAACACAACAGCTACAGTGTTGGATCTCCAACTTGTCGCGTATTTCCAACCATGGGGACATGCTGGCTCTCGTTCGATAACGGTAGGTGTCGAAAAGGAAGGGATCACAAGGGAAAAATGATCTTTTGATCTTCACGGAGCCGGAGTCAATCAGAAGGACGTTCCGCGACTAAATAAGTTTTGTGCAGCGTCGTTGAGAAAAGATCGAACTCTGGGTAAAACTTATTTGGCTGCAGTCTGCGGTAATTTGCTGCACCAGAGTACTTCAACATGGTAACATGATTTCTACTTGAAAATAACAA
>CALLVB010000096.1 GCA_938010795.1 Minisyncoccota bacterium | reverse complement strand
CGGCAATGATTTCTGGAGAAGATGTGTGAGGTGCTCTGGCTGAAACGAACAGCACGCTGTTTCTAGGACAATTAGATGGCTTTCCAGGGCACTAAGAAGCTGAAGAAAGGGCTGGAAGTGGGTTCCAAGATCGTTTCTATTCAGATCCAGAGCCTTTAGAGTGCTGGCATGGTGAGAGTTTGTCAGGAAAATGAGGTCATTCTCAGCCAGTTCACAATTATGCAACTTCAGGTGCGAAAGTGATGACGACATTTTGCTAATTACACTTTGCAGTCGGTTAGTCAACCTGTTTCTGCCCAAATTCAACCTAGTGAGAGCAGGAAGCTGAGCCAATGTCTCTCCGAGTAAAATCGCACCGTTCTCCACGAAGTTTATCTCATTGTAGGAAAGGTCCAATCCAGTCAAAGAAGTAAAGTTGCGAAACTGCGGCGCCAGAGATTGAAATTCTTCACATTGCGGATTGCTGCTACGAATAGAAAGAGCCACAAGGTCCTGCAAAAGAAACCCTAAAATATGACTTTCAACCTTTGAACCATTGGCACGGCAAGGAACTGCAACAGCACTTCATCTAACTCTATCTATAATGGTCCCTGTCAGGTACCTTTGGGTCAAGTTGTTCGAGGAGAGCTGCTAGTCTGCCCGTTTTCGTGAAGCTGACCTCGAGTCTCTTGATGCGAAGTCTCAAGAGCGACTCGTTGGCGTTTCCCAACTTCAGTGCTTTGCATAGCTGCATGCAAGTTTTGTCCCCGCTCACTACTGCATCCAGTCGAATTACATCTGAAAGGCAACAGAAAGAAGTCATCACGGTCAAAGAATCTTCTGTGTCTTTGTTTGTTAGACATTTGTGTGTTGAAATACAATGGGGGACTGATACTGACATATATTTCCTGGTACTTCATAGCGTTCGCATTGAAACACTTCGGCATGAAGACTCAAGTATTTAGCAGTGGAGTCACCTAAAGTGAAAATGCAGGAGCATTTGTTTCTTCATATTGAGTGAACACATCGCAAGTGCCCTTGAATTTTGAATATATATAATATATAATAATGATATATATAATCTCACCTGTTGGGTACCCTGATATGTCAACATACTTCAAGTTTGTAGGACTTTGTTTTGTGAGGCACTCGAGAAAATTGACCACTATAGAGTAAGTGACATCTCGGCAAATTTGTATGCCTCCGCAAACGTACAGGCCGTCATACAGAGCCCTAAGTTCGACAAAAGTAGGAGGAGACAGTGCCCTAAAACTAAACGATGTCGAAGGCCAGCCACTCATCAATACCTGTAGGAAAATGATAATTTGATAAACAACACGTCACTGTTTCGTTTTTGAGCCATCGAACGACGCCTAATAATTTCATAACTTTATTGCAGCCCGAAAAGGGAAGTCCAATGCCCCCCGTTGCGTCACCTTTTGCTCTTACCTGTGTGGCTACGTCTTGTTTCTTTTGCAGAGCAGCTTTTATCAAACTCCAACACAGTTCCGACGGCACCTCTCCCATGGCCAGGGCTCTTTCTATGCTCGAAGGATCCGAAACTATTCTTTCACAGCATATTTCAGCGAGAGAATTGCACCGCGATTTTTTTGGTGAACTCCCATCCTCCCCGTCTAAGTTGAGAGGGTACAATGTCGGCTTGTAGTTGGCGGCACCAAGACCCTGAAAGTTTACCATAAACCCTATATCTTGGATCTTACATGGTGAATTTAAATCCCCACCACGGGGGATCAGTGAGAATTGCAATTGCAAGCTTTTCCTTTGCGAAAATAGCTTGAAAAGAGGTTCCCGATTCCAGCCGAGTGTACCGGTACAGGATAAAAATTAGTAATAACATGCATTTCATCGGAGGAAACTCCTTTGTAACACATGATGTACCGGTAAATCTACACATCAAAGGTCAAAAGTGCCTTCTCCGTTCTATTTTCTCCGCACGCCGATTAATTGGAACACATTGAGAAGACACAATTCTTTTACTTGAACATGTTATGTAGCATTGGAAGCTGAAATAGACGGGGGTACCGTAAATAAACGAAACTGCTCAAAGCCAAATGGACTGTGTTGCTTGATCCGCGGTTTTCCCAGACCATAAAGTTGTTTTCTGACTATTACCTAAGATTTTGTGTGAGGATTGAATGGCCCTTTTGTGACGGTTTATGCCAGGCATGGAGGAAACACAATTTTGACACATACAGAGAGGCCTGGCCGTTTGAGCTCACTGCACTTGTACCGTAATCCTGGTTTTGTACAGAAAAGATATCTACCGGTACCGTAGTTATCTACCGTATTGGACTTGTAGCATACTACGGTATTAGTTTAGAAAAAGGTGCTTTGTCTCTATCCAGAACGAAATCTGGTTCCAAAACTCAACAGGACCATCGTGTGTGTGCCCGATGTCTGTAGATGTTCGGCCCAATATATTCTAATTCGACGGTAAGGAACAACAGTACTCACTTTGAAAACAGATGCGTCTTTGGCCCTTTGCTTGGCATTTTTTTTCGCAAATTCCTCGTTTTTCTTGTGGATTTCTTCGGCCATTTTCAAAACTGGTACTGTCCATCAAACCTCCGTGGGAAAAGGTTGGTGTGTTCGAAATGATATGAAACGTTTTATTACATTTTCTTTTTCATTTTTATTCTCTGTGGAATTTCTCGCACTTCATGCCATTCGATGCCACTCAAGTGTCTTGGACTTGAGTATTACCCCTTTTAGTCGCAGTTGATATCTACCGGTATGGGTATTGCAGAGTAAACAGTACTAAAAATACCCAAGACTGGGCCAAGATCCACTCGCCCCTCCGACGGAAGCCCCAATGAATCGGTGGGTCAAACCGCGAGTGAAGAATTTGTATTTGGTACATGATTTATGTTAGCTGGGGAGAATACTGCTTGGCTTCTTGCAGCGAGTAGGACATTCGTTGGCTGGGAGAAGACCTGCCCCCGTGTGACCCAGGTGCTCTCTTTCGGAGAGCACAAGTAATATTCCTCCACCAAACCAAGGCGGGCCTACTACTTGTTACCAGTTGATGTGTTTTTATCAACGAGGTACACACTACACAGTACACATGTGCGTTCTATAAGTAGGCGACCTCATTGGTCAATACTCAATACCGCTTTTAACTTTGAAGCGCACGGAACAAATTCCATGGTCACGGCAATAAAAGTTGCATCGCCAACCGCTTCGGGCCTGCGAATGACCAACAAGTAACAACTAAGTAGATCTACCAAGATAAAAGATAGCTATTACATCTTGGATGACCTCGAGAAGCAACTAGAATACTTTCACAAACAACATTGGCGAATATTATTTAGTAATATTTACGTAATATTTACATGATTTGGGCGGTGGGTTGTCTAATTTAAACAAGATATAGCCATACAGCGGGGGCTCTCGGGATTTTTGGTGGCACTCATAGACATCCATGAGGTCTGTGGTGGCACTATTGGGTTGGCACGTACCGGTAACGACTTAATTTCTTGATGGTTGTAAAACGAAAGAGACCTAGACCTGTTTTCTTGTTTCCCCTGCTTCGACCACTCCCTTGGTTTGAACGTAACTCTAGTTCTGTGGTTTGAACAAAGTGGGCGAGGGGTGAAACGGGGGAGCTTCTTCCCTCCCTAACCCAGGAGACGTCCCAAGACAAAACTGTAAGTTTTTCATTCTTTTTACCTGGGGGGGGGCATCTTTTAATCTTATTCTTTAAATTTAGTACACAAAAATAATCAATATTTTTTCTCGTAGAACTGCTTTTGGGACACAAGTTATTGAAATTAAAATTCCCCGTTGTTCCCCGGTGTGCGAATGGAATAGCATACTTTTCATCATGTCCAACATGCAATTTCAACCTGTTCGTCACAGATGCACAGATTTCTCTTTTCCTCTCTTTTTGCTCCATAATGGAATTCGAAATGAATTAAGAAAGGCCAATTCTGCACCCCACCCCCCCTAGTTCCCACGAATTTTCATTCATTCAATTTTGTGCAAGTAGATAGCGCCAGATACACAACAGTAATTTGGTTGGTGTTGACCGTGTTTAATACTTCAACGTCATTGGTGTTGACAGAGATAAGAGAGGGGTCACAGCTGGAAGTTTTCCCACGGCACGACTTCCATGCGTTTTCCGAATTTTGAAGGGGAAATTAGAAGACAATTCCATAAATGCTTTACCACATCTGATCTACCGGGCATTTCAAAAGGATTTAAACACCCCCGTGGGCAATGCCTCGATATGTACCGTAGGTCAGAGAAAGGGCTAGGAAAGTAGGCATGGTGCAGGAATTCGGTGAATTGTTTGGCCAATTTCGGAAGTAAATATAAAGAATAATTTGTCAGTAACCTACTACATTGCCTTAACTCCACTGTGCCGGCCTAGTAAACTAACAGCCCAACGCCAACCATCCCGTTGCAGAATAAAACGGATGCTATTGTCAGGTTTTAGCTTACGGTAGAGTGCATATTTTTCCTGGTATCGCCATACAATTTCTGTGACCCCTGCACTTTGTTCTACTCCACATTCGAAGCCTGGATCACGTGTCTACCAGCCTGCAAGTGATTGGGCCAAAAGTCATGCTCCCGGGTTCCAAATTGCGCAAGTGTCCACATTCCACTGTGTACCGTAGCCACAGACCTCCAGTAACCGTAGCTTCGAAGCCTCAACTCCACCTCCTCCATAGATATCGTAGTATTTCACATGGATGTCTATGACCTCCTCCCGCACCTGTAGGTCCTTTTGGTGAGGACCGGGAGTTCAAGCTCTATGGTACCGGTAGATACGTACTGGTAGATCTACTGGTTAAAGTTCGTTGACTTCACCCCAGAGAAAAGTACGGTAGATAGAACATATATATCAATTTTGTTTGCTTATCTCTATGCCTATGGTTTTCGCACACCTTTGGGGAATCCTTTTATTTTGAAGGGGTTGCACACCTTCGGGGCGGACACGTACCCCAGTCAAGCCCACCCCATCACTACTGAGTACTTAGGCTTCAACAAAACATATGACTGCTGTCGACCGACTCTTTGAAAAGAGTCGTCCAGTTAGGAGGGCTAGAAAACCATAGGTCAGAAACACATGTGAATTGATGATTTTGTTCTGATCTCACCTACGCTCAACCATATGAAATGCTGCTGTGGACATTACGGGCTAAAAAATTGAATACAAGGCAGTAGGTAATTTAAAAGAGGGCTAAAAAAAAAAAACGCCACAAATGAGCCCTAAGGGAAACTAAACTGTGATTTGGGACTTCTTCATCTTATTATCAAGCCGGCAATACTTAGAGAAGGTATTTGTTTGAACGTCAGGTGTGAAGTTGCCCTCCTCACCTGAAGGAGCCAACTATCATCAAGGGAAGCGCATATCAGAAACTCCTACTCATGTGATCAACGTAACTCTGATAACTAGTAGAGTCGCTATTTACGGTACTTCATTGGCCGACACCTCTCCCTTGCTTGTGCTACAAAGGTTGTGCATAAAGCTATGACTACTGTCGACCGACTCTTTGAAAAGAGTCGTCCAGTTAGGAGAGCTACAAAACCATAGGTCAGAAACACATCTGAAATAATTATTTGGTTCTCATCTCAGCTAAACTCCACTCTATGAATGCTGTTGTGGACATTATGGGCGAAAAGGCTAAATACAAAACAGTAGGGAATTTAAGAGAGGGCTAAAATAACGCCACAAACTAGCCTTTAGGGAAACCCAGGCCCTCCACTACCGGTATATTTCGATAAACGGCATGGATGAAATAAGTAAGACAGTCCATTTTAATGTCATTGATCTGGATCTATGAGGTCGATCCAGCAAAGTAAATTCTCAACTTTCCCACCGTTTCCATCTCGCAGATGACCCGAAAACGTTCAAACACTCTAGTAACTCCAAAACCGATGTGCGTCAAAACATCTAAATTCAAAATGTCTAAACAGTAAAGTTTAAAGCCACAAGAGTTAAAAGACAAAACATCTAAAACAAAAATGTCTAAAATAGAAAACATCTAAACCTATGTGAGGGTGCAGCCAATGAACAGCTGCCTGGACCCTCAGCTTTCTTTCATTCTGGGGTGACTCCATAGAGGTACTAAAACCTCATTTCCACTCCACATGCTGTCGTGGACCTCCAAATCTCAATGGGCTTGGAAAGGATGACATAATCTAATGAAGTGTGAATGGTGGGGTTAGAATGACAGTTCTGCTAACTGGCTTGCATGACTCGAATGGACCCTTCAGGACTGGTGAGGGGAGTTAAACGGACACCAGTCTGTCATAATTAAAGCCCCTCACATCTTTGTGAGATGAACAAAGTCCTCAAGAGTCACAATTGTCCTTCCACAAAAGGTTGGCACATTCCTGATTTATTTGAGATCTTTTGTCTTTAGATATTTTGACACTTATATCTTTTGTCTTTAGACATTGCACATTTTAGACATTTTGTCGTTTAGATGTTTCAGTTTTAGACTCCAAAACGAATTGTACCTGCATAATTGGTTAATTTATTAGATCTGAATTTTTTTAGTACAAGCATTCCGGTGAGAGCTATTCGTGTTTATTGCAAAAGATACCACCAGCTACCGTTTTCCTTAAATGTTCGGCGGCAAGTTTCTAGATTAAAAGTTGCTCCTCGAGCATTTTGTGTGTCCACTCCATAGACAAAGACCTGTATTATGTTTGTCTATGGTCTACTCTTACTCTTGAGTTGCCAGGAACACACATCTTTACTAACACACGCTGTTGATGACGAGTCCCCGACTGCTGACACTGTCCTCCCCTTATAGGCGGAAGTCTTTCGTGATTTCTGGGTTAGCTTATATCGCTCGTGCCAACCGTCGATCTACCGATTATGTCCGGCTCCTCAG
>CALLVB010000095.1 GCA_938010795.1 Minisyncoccota bacterium | reverse complement strand
CTTTAACTTTTCGCCTTTTAACAATAAATTTGTTTGAGTATTTGTTAGGATTTCGAGTCTTTTGACCTTTACCAGATGGTTTACCCCATTTAGTAACAGCTCGCCGTCGACCTCGTCCTGCCTTACCTTCTCCACCTCCATGAGGGTGATCTACTGGGTTCATCGCAGAACCTCGAACTCGAGGACGTCGTCCCATCTTCCTGGCTCGTCCTGCCTTACCAATAGTCACTAACTTGTGAAGCTCATTTGATGCTTGTCCAATTGTTGCAAAACAATCTTCTGAAACCTTTCGGATTTCTGATGAAGGCATTTTAAGGTTAACCATCCCGTCATCGTGAGCGACAACTTCAATAGCATTACCTGCTGAACGAGCAAATCGTGCTTCTGTTCCTGGTTTAACCTCAACTGCAAACACAAATGTTCCCACAGGTACGTTTGCAAGTGCAACCCTGTTTCCTGGTTTGATTTCTGCTTTTTCAGAGACAATCATCTTGTCTCCTACTTCAATCCCTTTTGGGGTTAGAACGTACCGTCGCTCTCCATCCGCGTAACATACTAGTGAGATAAATGATGATCGATATGGATCATATTCAATGGTCTCAAATTTTGCTGGGATATCTTTTTTATCGAACACAAAGTCAATTGTTCGGTACTTTCTCTTCACACCCCCTCCTCGGAATCGTGAAGTTAATCGTCCGTGTGCATTTCGACCTGAGTTATTTTTCTTACCTTTAGTAAGTGATTTTTTAGGATTGTTTCCAGTAGACAAAAGTTCTTTGTACGGCACTACCGTCATTCCTCTTTGACCTGGTGATGTTCCTTTGTATCGTTTTAGTGATGCCATAGTACTTAGATTACGTTAATTTTATCTCCATCTTTGAGGTACACATATGCCTTTCGAGTATCTTTTTTAGAACCTCGTTTCCCTTTGATAAAAGTTTTTTTACCTTTAGAGTTAACTACGTTTACCTTAATTGGATCTACCTTATAAATTCTTTTGATTTCTTTCTTAACTTCATTTTTTGTAGCATCAGTTGCTACATTGAATACGTATACTCCAGATTCAGAAGCAATTGCTGCTTTCTCTGTGATTCGTGGTCCAATTAAAATTGATTTGATTGTTGTCATAAGCCTGTTTATTATCTATTGCGATTATGCTTTAGCAGAAAGAGTTTTTAGACTCTCTTCAGGGTTAGTAATGACTACATATTTGTAGGTAAGAAGATCAACCACATTTAACTTTCTCAGTTCATCCACTGAAACATTTGAGAAGTTTGCAAATGACTTTTGTACATTTGTATCAGTCTCACCTGTTGCAATGTATGCTCGGTTATTTTTCTTATTTGATAGCCCTTCAAATCCTTTTACCTTTGAAAGATTTGATAGTGCTGCTGCTGCTTCTTTAGTCTTTGGTGTTTCAAAAGACAGAGAATCAACAAAGATAATTTCACCGTCACGCATCTTTTGAGAAAGAACTGTGAACAAAGCTTTATGCTTCATCTTTCGGTTAATTTTCTTTTTGAAATTCTTTTCGTTTCGTGGCCCAAAAGTGATTCCTCCACCAATCCAGATTGGTGACCGGTTAGATCCAACTCGCGCTCGACCTGTACCCTTTTGTTTCCAAGGTTTTTTACCACCTCCTCGTACCTCTGAACGATCTTTTGTATGAGCAATATTTGCTCGCTTGTTAGACATCATTGAAACGTATACTTGATGTACAAGTGATTCGTTCATCTCTAGTCCGAATAATTCTTCTGGAAGGTCAATCTCTCCTGCCTTAGTACCTTGTGTGTTATATATTGTTGTTTTCATATTCTAAATATTAGTTAGTTACGATCTCAACAACATCACCCCGCTTTCCAGCAAGTGCACCTTGCACAAAGATTCGATTGTTTTCGCTGTCAATTTTTACTAGCGTTAAGTTCTTGATAGTAATTCGGTCTGACCCCATTCTTCCTGGCATTTTCACACCTTTGAATACACGTTGTGGTCCACCAGCACCAATAGATCCTCCTTCTCGTTCTGAATGCTTGTTACCGTGTGAACGACGTCCTCCTGAGAAGTTGTGTCGTTTTACACCTCCTTGAAATCCTTTACCTTTTGAAACAGAAGAAACTGTTATCTTTTGTCCTTCTTCAAGAACAGTGAGGTCAATAGTATCTCCTACAGAAAATTCTGATGGATCCTCTACTCGGAATTCTTTCACGTTTTTAAAGTCTGATCGCCCAGAAGCTTTAAAGTGTCCAACTTGTGGTTTTTTAATTTGTTTTTGATTTCGGTTACCTTGTGCAATTTGAATTGCATTGTACCCATCAGTTTCAACAGTCTTTACTTGTGTCACCGTATTTGGTTCCACAGCAATTGCTGTAACTGGGATTGCCATTCCCTCTTCATCGAAGAGTTGTGTCATTCCGTCTTTGACTCCTAGTATAAATGTCATGTTTGGTTTAATTGATGTGCGTGACATGTGACTGTCCGCAATTTCTCATAAATCTTATAATGTTTGATAGTAACGATCCTTCCTCAGACCACCCTGTGTCTAAACTCTCAGGTACTGAGTGTGCAGACAGAGAGCGGTCTGCTCTTCTGCTATTGCTCTTATGTAGTTTCCTACGCCATCTTTACATCAATGTTGACTCCAGATGGAAGCGATAGATTAGTTAAGGCTTCAATTACTTTTGCTTGTGGGTTTAAGATGTCGATTAGACGAGTATGAATTCGCATCTCAAATTGTTCCCGAGAAGTGTTGTAAACAAATGTTGATCTGTTCACTGTGTACTTCTTCATTTTTGTAGGTAATGGGATTGGTCCCCGCACCTCTGCGTCAAATCGGGCTGCTGCTTCAATGATCTTTGCTACTGACTCATCAAGTAGTTTGTGCTCATATGCAGAAACTTTGATTCGTAATCGTGCTTGAGCATCTGCTGCTTTTGCCTTTTTTGTTGTTTTTTTTGCTTTTTCTTCAGCCATAACTAATATTTTATTTTAGATAGAGTATTCTGAATAACATATTCAGAACATTGCTATTTGTTTTTAATTCCGACTAAAGATTACGCTACAATTTTTGTAACAACTCCAGCTCCAACAGTTCGTCCTCCTTCTCGTACAGCAAATCGTGTTTGATCTTCTAGAGCAACTGGTGCAACTAGTTTCACTTTAAATGTAACTGTATCTCCTGGCATAACCATTTCTGTTCCTTCAGCTAGCGATACTTCTCCTGTAACGTCAGTTGTTCGG
>CALLVB010000094.1 GCA_938010795.1 Minisyncoccota bacterium | reverse complement strand
CACCGATGGCTCTGGTAAAGCTACTTCCGGTTTTGCCTCCGGGTGTGCTGGTGGCTCCACCGATGGCTCTGGTAAAGCTACTTCCGGTTCTGCCTTTAGTTTGATGGTCACGAGCCCGACTAGATCTAGGACCCTCCGCTCGGACTCGGCCTCAACCACGAGTTGCCTGCAAATTGATGTACAGATGTTTATTTTATGTCACAGAAGGCTCTCGGCATCAATCAATCACTCAAAAGAAAAAAAAGTTCAGCATTGTTGAAGTTTGATTTTTCAAAACGGTATTGTAGCGGACATATGGGTCGTCCACACCAAGCATGCGTTGGACTCTGCGTTCATCCGTGCGTTGAAAACCCCTATTGTAATCAATGTGACGCATGAAAATCAAGTTGTGCGCGATTTTTGGTGCGTTACAAACAGTTTGTGTCAATAGAAACTAATGTGAAGGTTGACGCAAGGAACAACGCAACGCTCCAAACGCCGTGCGGAGGCTTGGTGTGAATGACCCAATAGACAGAGCTCTAGGAGTTGTAAAACAAAGTGGACTTTGGGACAATTATTCCATTTTAGATCTATACATGTATTTTAATTGAGAATTCCACTGACCCAGAATCTTCCCGTTTGACAGCATGACGAGGACAATTTGGATCCCTCACAAGCTGATCAAGATCTTCCTCCCGTTTGACATTGATGTGATGATCACTGCTGCTGCAAATAAACATTTTAAACGATCACTCACCGCGGGCACGTGTACATGTGTAGAAGTGTTGCAAACAAAGAGCAATTAAGCTTTTAAGACAGATCTGCTAGGTACTGGCTCTTGATAGATCTACATTTATAAATTAAATATTTATAAATAATCCACTGACCTGTCCATGATTTTAAAAGTAAACTCCAAAGTCCAAACGTAACTGGTGGTGGGTGAAACAAACCACTTGAGAACAATGGCTTCTGTGAAAGCGTCCAGCTGAATGGTGTCAGCTTCGTTCGTAAAAGTTCGGTTCGTGTTCGTAATAGGTTCGCAACAGACTAGGGTTTCAAACGCACCAAACTTTCGTTTTTGCTCCTAAAACGATTCTGCGATAGAGCTCTCCGTGCCAGATTCAAACAATGCAAATAAATTTTGGAGAACTCTTTGAAATCGCTCGACCAGAAAATTAGCACCGAAAGCTTGGTGTGAGCTCCTCATAAAGTTCTGCAATGAGAGATCTCGATTAATCGACCAATTTTAACATTCGGGACTTGCTCTGAACTTCCATCTTGGTGACGTAATCTGGCGCCATGAATGTTCAGGCACGACCCAGCGTCATTGTTCCGACAGGTCTGATATACATGTATACAATGTTGTCTATGATACGTACACACACACACACACGTGTTTACACTCGTGGACAGCTTTGCTCAATATAATTCATCAAGCACCGTGAGATCAACAGGGACAATATTAGTACATATAAAAGTGCTGATCAATTTTCTTCAAGGAATCTGATCGAAGGTGAGTTTAATTGTTTCGTATATCTATCGAAAGAGTCGTGAATACGATGAGGCTTTTGTGATCCAGTCTGGGTGAAGCGGGAGTCCACCATGTGATGCCGAACTTTCTGTTGAACAGGTCTTTTGTTCACCTTTTTTGCAGGAAACTTCGTTTGTGATGGCAGAAGAGTCCGGCACCGCGGAGCTGAAGCTGTTCCAGGCTGACGGTCTCCCATTCAAAACCGAAAGCTGCTGTCCGCGACACATGGCTCAGGTGAATCCTCAGGTTGATACTGTTCAAGCATCCTGCATCGACAGAGCGGACGTCCTTGGAATCATCAAGATTGAGCCAGGAACGCACACGGCTGATGTACACGCTCCAATTACCGTTAGCCAGTTATTTTATTCATTGTATTATTGCAGCTACCATACCTCTCAGCTTTTCAGAGCGTGATAAATGAAACTTAAAATGTTCAGAAAATTTCAAAGCTGGCAGATTCGTTTTGTGATTGATGCAGCTCTCTAGCTCTCTGTGACTGTGACATAAATAAATTTACACCGTGGGTCTGTTCACTTTGCAGGGAACGCCTCCCAGTAGATCTACCGCTACGGTGAGACCGAGACCGAGCCCGGGGGAGAAACGTCGTTATAAGTGTCAAACATGTGGTAGAAGGTTCACCACGAAGCAGACTATGGAGACGCACATGTTGATCCACAATGGACACTGGATGTGTCACACATGCGGTAAAACATTTGCCACAAAGACTGTCCTGAAAAACCACCTGGTGACCCACACAGGCGAGAGAGACTACAAGTGTGAGCATTGTGGGAAAGCGTATCGACAGAGTTACAGTCTCACCGTGCATCTTCTATCTCACAAAGGAGAGAAACCGCACAGATGTGGCGTCTGTTCAAAACTATTTCGCACAGGTAGCCAATTAGAGCGCCATCAACATAAAATGCACAAAGGGGAGACAAGAAACATATTTTTATGTGAAACTTGTGGTCAAACATTCGGATTTATGAAAGATCTAAAGATACATCAACAAACTCATACAGTCAAGGAACCTTGTAAGTGTGACACTTGTGGAAGAGTGTTTAAAACACAAACTAGTCTAAAGACACATATGACAATACACACGGGAGAAAAACCGTACAAGTGTGAATTCTGTGGGAAAGCCTATCGACTAAAAAACTGTCTCACCATTCATCGTCGATCTCATACCAATGAAAGGCCTTACAAGTGTGGCACATGTGGTAGTGCATTTAGCAAACACGGTTCTCTAAAACAGCACATGAAAACGCACTCAGACGAGAGGGAGTACAAATGTGAGTTATGTGGTAAAGCGTATAGACACCAGCAGAATCTCAAGACCCATCTTCGATGGCATACCGGGGAAAAACCTTATAAGTGTGGAACCTGTGGCAGGGGATTTTTCAAGTCTAATGACCTCCGGAAGCATTGTCGAGTTCACACTGGAGAAAAGCCATACAAATGTACAATTTGTGGCAAAGGTTTCGCAAATTCGTCGAATCGAAATGCACACACCCGATGTCACACAGGAGAGAAACGGTATGAGTGTAATGATTGTGGAAAAAGATTTTCCACCAGTAGCATATTAGTGGTACATAAGAGGAGAATGCATTCAGTCAGATTTTACAAATGTACTACTTGTGGCGAAGATTTCAGTATGTTTTACGGATATTTTTCACACCAGAAGATTCACAAGCCTGTCTGAAAAGCAGAGAAATGTCAACAAGTTGAAACGTACAAGTTTGTAAGAACTTTCGAAGTTGCATGAAAAAATATATTTACAGACTATTTGGCTCAATTGTCCCGGGATTGATAAAAGTAATAAAATTGAACATGTAGATCTATCATTTTAAATTTGAAACTTGCCTTTCTTTTTTTATTGCGAAGAACAGTCCGAACAACTTTAAAAATTGGAATGCTGAAACCTAAATTATAAACTATCAATATGAAACTGATCACACATGAATTTAGAAGGGTGATAGATAGATCTATAGATCTATCTTTCTGTTTCACACAAGTTTTTGCTGAAACGCATCATTCGTGATTCTGAGGGGGAGAGCAGCACACGGAAAAAATCGAAGACTTCGATTGGAGCATATATTTAAGTTATTCCAGATGGCAAGGCGGCTTAACGCTCAATTGAGCAAGTGCTGTGAAGCCCGCTTCAGGAAATTTAGATCTATAAATTTTTTGCGGGAAACTTTTTCTTGTGACGTCATACCTGTCGGCAAAAACAACGCAGACGATAAATACAAAAATTTCAAAGATCGTTAAAATCGAAGTAAAAATCAGTTTCAGGTTGGTAATTATTTGATATTTATCCTGTGTTTATGTCGTGGGTTGAGACTTTGTACATTTCATGGCAATTAGTCGTGAAATATAGCCAAAATACGTCAAAATGAAAGATCTCCCGTCGCCCTGTTTGTAGCGCTCGCGATGCCCATGGATGGATGGATGGATCATTGATCAAAATTTTTATGTGTTTTTGCAGATCTATCCATCCAAAACATCGTTCTCTTCAGCTGTGAGGGTCACAGAAAATCCACCATTTTTTTTGGCAGATCTATAGATGAAAGACACGATGAAAGACCACGACAAAGACAAAAACAAAGCCAACGGGAAAAGTTTTCGGTGAGCTAATTTTGCATTCATGAATTCAAAGTTTTGATTGGTGTCTGTTTTGTTTTGTTTTTGCGCCAGGGGAAATTTGGATAATTTTATTGATTTGACTCATCGTGTTTGTAGATCCAGGTCAGAGAGAAGGACAGACGACAAAAAGAAAAAAGCCTCTCGGTGAGAGCTTTAAAAATCATTCATGATCAAGAGTTCTCCACAAAACTTTTGGAACTTTTGATCTTTGATCAATCTCCTTTTTTAATCGTCTCAGGACTGTACTTTTTCCAGTTCGAATGCAGAGGAAGGACAGAAAGAAAAACGAATTGCCGCTCAACGACGTTCCTACATGACAAAGTACAGGGAGCTAAAGTCCTTTTTGCAGCAAGAAAACATTGGGAAGACTGGCACCGTGAGGGAAACCAAGGAAAATATGTATCGCAGGTATGAGAGGATGCCTCAATTTCACGTTCACGGGAAAGCGTCGCTGACGACTTTTTGCCGGGTCGTCCCGAGAAAGTTTTGCAGAGTCATCCGAAAAAAAGTGAAGAGCTTCTGAAGCAGATACCGGTATTTTTGGTGATCCGAAGCACAAACTTGTGCGATTGTCGTGAAGCCAAAAGTTGATCTGTTGATTGAGGAAACTTGTGAATCAGAAGTGAAGTGAAAATAACGTTTGAACATATTTGAGATTAAAATAAAACATCAATTGAAGTTTGTTGAATGACACGAAACTTTTTTCTTTCTTTCAAATTATCATAGATCC